>SCVO01000044.1 GCA_004322465.1 Candidatus Nitrosotenuis sp. | reverse complement strand
AACTACCATGTCGCCTTCTTTGATCTCTAATTTTGCTGGCTTGTATGCATGAATTGTGCTCTTGCTTCTTGCGTATCGCTTTGTCTTTGACATGTACAATGGAGCTTCTCTTTGAATAACAACCGTATTTTTGTTCTTCGCACTGACTACTTTGCCCTCGAAAAGCTTTCCTCGAACGCTCAATGCGTCGCCGTTGTCCATGACAATTCCGTGGTACACGTGTTTTGACTCTGCTTGTCCTTTAGCCATTTTTCTTCACCTTTAGTCGTTCTTCTGGTCGTTTTGAGATAGTCAAGCCGTCAATTACACAGCTTTGAGTTTCGTTAATTGTGAATTTCCATTTTGAGTGTTCTTTTGGAATCATTTTCAAACCGTTTTGTGTTTGAATTGTAAGTGTTGATCTTGTTTCGTCCACTACTTTTCCACCAAAGCCGATAATTTGATTATTTGTTGACTCTACAATTTGTGTGGTAAGTCCAATCAGTTCATGGTTTGTGATATTTTCTAGTGTAATCATTGTGTTTTCATCTCGTTTAGTCTTGTGAGCATTCTTGCGATTTCTTTTCTGTATGATCTAATCTTTCCGCTGTCCTTTCGCAGTGTTCCTTTTGCCGCCTCGGTTCTCACTTTTGCAAGTTCTACTCTTGACTCCTCCAGCTTGCCTTTGAGGTCTTGCTTGTTTAGTTCTCTAATTGATTTCATTTTGAGTCGGGCCATTTTACTTGAGCTTCTCCTCTACATCTTCCATAAGATCAAGATTCTCAATTTTTTCCGCGATGATTTTTACTGCTTCGCTTTCAGTTTTGGCCAAAAGCAATGCTGCTGCGGCTGCATCTGCCTCTTCTTTTTGTCTTTGCTCCAAGGTCTTTTCGTCCTTTACTCCTTTTAGCTCAAATTCTGGAATGAATCTGTCTTTTTTGGCAATTCTAATTCTTACTCCAATGTAGCCCATTGCAGTTGGGATGTGGGTGATGTCCTCATCTACGATAATCTGTGCTTGGTGTCCTGCGCGTGGCAGTATTCCAGCAGAATGTTTTTCAAAGCTTGAACGGTCTCCCCTCAGTTTTCCAGAAAGTGTGATTTGTACGCCCATTGCGCCAGCATTCATGATTTGCTGCAGCGTCCACATGGTTGCTCGTCTAAATGCGGTTCCCCTCTGAATCAGGGACGCTACCCTATTGCACATCACGCTTGATGTGAGTTCGGGTTGAGAAATTTCGTTTACTGCGATTTGCGGGCTCTTTAGTCCAAAGTCTTTTTCAAGTTTTTCAGTCAGGTCTCTGATTCCTGATCCTTTTCTTCCGATTACTATTCCAGGTCTTGTTACGTGCAGTACAACCCTTGTGCCAGTAGGGGTCTTGGAGATTTCAACGTGTGAGAATCCCGCCTCTTTGATTGCTTCTCTTAGATAGTCTTTGAGAAGCATCATGTTGTAGTTGTCTTTGATTACGTTCTTTACTGCTGTCAATTCTAAACTTCCTGAGCTACCAGCTCAATATGTGTCAGTGCGTTGTTCTTTGGAGTTGCCCTGCCCTGTGCACGCGGTGTGAATCTTTTTACTATTACTCCCTTGTGGGTGTTTGCACCGACAATTTTGAGTCTGTCAAGATCCATTCCTTTGTATTCTGCATTTGCTTCCAAGTTATCTAATAGTTTGATGAATTCCCTTGCGGTTTTTTCTGGGTAACGGCCAGACATTACTCCCGGGTCTGATCTGTGGCCAACCTCGTTGTTGAATCGTCTAAATGGTACTGCGCGTTTTGCTGCTACTACGTCCTGCAGGTAATCACGTGCCTTTTCAATTGAGAGTCCCTTTACGGCCTTGGCAACTTCACGAGCATGCTTGTGTGAGACGTCTTTTTCTCGCACTGACGCACGGACGTGCTTTGTTGAATCAAAATTTTGGAAAGCGTAAGAAAAGTGTCCCATGTCAATCACTTTAATGGTACGTACAGACTGGATCTTGATGCGCCGACTCCTGGTGCTCCATGTACGACTCGCTTGTTTGTTCTAACGTATTCTCCAATGAGGTGTCCAATCATCGGTGTGGTAATTGTAACTGCAACGAATTCTTTGCCTGAAAAGACGCTAATTGTGACTCCGACCATGTATGGAAGTATTATCAGATCTCGAATGTGAGTCTTGATTGGGTTTTTTAGTTTTCCAGCTTTGTCGAGCTTTATTTCCTCGATGAGCTTTCTTTTGCCGTCGGTGATGCCTCTGGTAAGTGATCTTCTTGATCTTGCTGGGAATATCTCAAATAATTTTTCTAAAGACATGTTCTGTAGCTCTGCTAGCGGAATGCCCCTATAATCAAACTCTTTAACCATGTATTGACACCTTTATGTTTGAAATTCTGAGGTCCATATTATAGCATTCCTATCTTTGTTGCAAGGTCTCTTGCTTTTTCGACTGATTCAAATTTGACAAATGCCTTTTTGCCAGAAATTGTCTTTGCGGTGTTGACATCCAGTGCGTCTTGCTCGTACAGGATTTTGATTGCCTCTTTGATTGTCTTTTTGTCTGCGTCGGCATCCACAATAAAGCAAATTCTGCTGTCTTTTTCGATTAACGCAAAAGTTTTTTCAGTAATGTGCGGTCTAATGATTATTTTTGTTGCCTGAGTAGTATTCATTGCAATACCTCCATCAGCCCAAGGTGTGATGATTTTATTTTTGCAATTTCTGCAATTGCGGATTTTGTGTATACTGTTAGTCTGATTGGTTGAGAGCCAGGCGCTAGATCCAGAATAGATAGGTCGTTTGCATTTACCACGTCTACTCCCAAGAATCCACCGCATGCCTTTGCAAGGTTTTTTGCGTCTTTTGTTACAAACAGGATACTTTTTCCAGTCTTTGTTTTTCTTCCTCGAAGAACCGCCCGGCCAGAACGCGCCTTGCGACTTTCCAGTCTCTTGATGTCAGGAGTCAGGTGTAATGCGTCAAAGACTTTGAGGATGTCTTTTGCCTTTGAGATGTTTTCTACATCGTCAGAAACAACTAGTGGGAATGACTCGACTTTTTCAACAATGTGTCCCCTTGACTCTACTATGTCCTTTGAGGCAGTAGCTGCAATTGCTGAGCAAAGTGCGAACCTGTTTTCTTTTTTGTTTAGTTTCTTGTATGTGATTTTTTCAGATGTTGGTGGGTGTGCTTGTCTTCCGCCTCTTGTTTGAGAGACGCCTGCACCTTCACCCTGTCTTGATCCTCCACCTCGAATTCTTGCGATTCTTGCCTTGCCGTGTCCTGTCGGCGGATCGTTTGACATTGCGACCACATCCATACCTGCAGTTGGATGTCGTCCCTGGGATTGGTAATGGTGAGAATCTAAATTGACAAACGCTCTGTGGATGACGTCTTTTCTAAAAGGAGTCAAAAATACTGAAGGCAGATCAATTTCTTCCTGCTTTGTTCCAGTCAATGAGAATGTCTTGGCCTTCATATCACAATCTCCAGAATGTTTGGCTTGAGAACCTTTGACGGAATGCTTCTGATTTGCGCTCTGAGTTTAACAAGACGTCTGTATGTTCCAGGAACTGATCCTTTTAGAACTACAAAGTCGCCATTTACCAGACCATAGTGCTTGAAACCGCCGGACGGATTTATTTTGAATTCATTTTTGTCAGTGTTGCTCATTATCATGATTCTTTTGTTGTACTCGACTCTTTGATGGAAACCTCGTTGTCCTGCACGTGGTACAGTGTACATGATGCTTGCCGGAGAAATTGGACCGAGTGAGCCGAGCGCTCTTACGCTTTTTCTTGATTTGTGTTGCTTTTTCTTTACGCCCCATCTTGTGATTGGGCCTTCGATGCCCTTTCCTTTTGTGATGGATGCAACGTCGACAGTCGTACCAAGCTCAAAGACCTCTTCCACTTTGACTTGTTTTCCGAAAAGATTTTTCAAAAATTCAAATTGTTTTTTGGTGTCTCCGCCTTTTACTGCAACTTCAAACACGTATGGCTTCTTTTGCTCAAGCCCTGCAGTGCTTGGAAATACTGCAACTACTGCAAACAGCTCGCTTACCTTGCTGAGCATTTTTTCCGCTTGCTCTAGACTGCCTTCTTTTGGTTTTACTGTAAATAATCGTGATACTTCTTTTGGCATGTCACTGCTGTACACATCAAACAACGCGTGTGCGCCATCATGATCTGTGCGATAACCTCTAATGCCAATTATTGAGATTGGTGGAGTTGCAACAACAGTTCCAAGGCTTACAAGTTGTTTGCCGTGGTTTGGTGTTTTTTCTCTGTCGTCAATGCTGACAATTTGGATGCATCCCACTTTGAATCCGGCATAGCCCAACAGCTTTGGCTGCTCTGAATTTACATCAGGCCAGTTTCGAATTCTTGCTTCCATGCTTTTGGCACGTCCTCTAGGCGAGTACGCAAGACTTCCACGACGTGGCTGACTGTATTTCTTATGGCCCATGGATAATCGAAAACCTCGTTAACCCCATTATATACCTAGGGATAACGAATGTTATGGTTTTGCTAGACTCGCAAGCGAAAGATAAAACGTGATTCCGCCAATCATTATTCCGACAATTCCAACTATGATGACAAGCTTTAGAAAATCTTTTGGTTTTGCCATTTGAGTTTTTGAGAAAATCAGCATTAATTTGAGTTTGCAAAATTAAGAATCGACAGTATGCCCATCAGTGCTTCTTCCATTCGGACGGTTTCGGTCGCCTGATTTGGGAAAAAGTTGAGCACCTTTGCATTTGAGAGGTCGTTTATCCTCTGACCAAGCATTTCGTACACTCCCCGATCCGGGCCTCCAAAAACCAAGAGCATTGGCTTTTCAGACTTGACATAATAATCCAGGTGTTTTTGCGTGGCGTTTTTTCCCTTGCGCGACGTCAGAAGAGAGTCGCCCTTCCATTCAGTTAGCAGCTTTAGCAGGTTTGATCGCTCCTTCACTTTGTATCCCCAGTACTGCTTTACTTCGTTTTCAGAAATTTCTTTCACAGTGACTGTCGGCACCACGGTTTTGATTTGGACTGTGAGTCGTTTCTTTTCGTGTTCCTTTCCATGGTATATGACAGGATCGAATGTTCCGATGTCAAGGAATTTTTTTCCCTTGTGATGCAGCACTACGCCTTCTCTTATGTCACCCACCTTGAGGTACTTTGGATTTGCCAAAAGAGAGTGGTGTGGAATCTGCAACGGGTGCAGTATGCCGGCATATTTGAGCTCGTCTATTTTTGGAAAGAGTGCCTTTCGCAAATATTGAGGGGTTTCAAGATAGCGCAGAATCAGAGACAAAAGAAATCTGTCTGCTTCGCTTCCGCCAGTTTCCTCGTAGAGGTATATTGTGTCAATTCTAAAAATTGCGCATGCCCGTGCAATTAAGGATGCCTTACGGGATTTGTCAAGCTGTGTTGATTCATCCTTGAGAGCAGAGTCTGGGAGAGCGATTGAAATTTTCAATATTGGTAAGTCTATGCAGCCGGAACTGGGAATTTTTGCTTTGCAACTTTTGCATAGTTTGCAATTTGTTCTTGTGTCACCTTGTCAAATTGCTTTGTCGAGGATTTTACGTTTGACATCTTGATGTGATCCGTTCCTTCCTTTTGGTCACTTGCAAGATATATGCAAGAAATGGCAAGTGCAGACGCATCTTCAAGTGACATGTCTGCTTTGTAATTTTTTTCAAGAAAATCATTCGCTTGATCAGAGCCGGCACCAATTGCGACTGCATCATACGCAATGTATGTTCCGCTAGGATCAGTCAAGAACAAAGAGTTGCCGCTAGAGTCAACTCCGCCAATAATTAGTGCAACTCCAAATGGTCTTGCACCGCCAAACTGTGTGTACTGCTGGCATTGGTCTGCGAGGTGTTTTGCCACAGTTTCCACATCAACTGCTTCGTCGTAGATCATCTTGTTGCTTTGTGAAAAGAATCTTGCTGCATCGGCTTGGCTCCTTGCATCAGGAATGTATCCCGCCGCTGCAAAACCAATGTGATCATCAATTTGAAATATTTTATGTGCTGATTCTGAGATTTGTAATTTTCTTGGCTTTTCTTCTACTGCGATGACGACGCCTTCTTTGCTTTTGATTCCAACTGCAATTGCTCCACGCCTTACTGTTTCAATTGCATATTCGACTTGGTATAGTCTTCCATCTGGAGAAAATATTGTGATAGCTCTGTCATAACCTTGTTGAGATGGAAGCAATTCATTTTTCAATGCTTTGAAAGTTTAATTTAAGTCTAGTCATGCTATGCAGCGTGCGATTTGAAATTCCATTTTATGGTCACGAAAATGTAAGGGCGCTTCATCCAAGAACAATTGAGATCACAACTGAGCCTAATCTTACACTGCAGGGAGATTGCATCGTTGGAGTGTCTGCAGAATGCGGATGCAAGGACATTCCAAAAAAACTAAAGGAAAAGATGAAAGACAAGCGATCTAAGGTCACATTATCAATTCAGGTAAACGATGAAATTTTCCAAGTCACTGGGAACGGAGACGGGGATTTGATACTAGAGCATCCGCACGACATCGTGATTAGGAAAAGCAAATTTGTCTGCCCAAGAACTCTGGCAATAAATTGCGACAAGGCATCAAACGACATTCCCCGCAAAATGATAAAGATGTTACAAGACCCTCAGACAAGGGGCGTCTTTGTAATCGATGTCACTTGATCTTTTTTTGTGTCGTGTAGTCTTTTGTTTCCAAGGCTTTTGCGGTTGCGCGATTAACAATTTCCATCAGAAGAAACTCGCCAAAACCTTGCTTGTCGGTCTTTTTGTATAATGCCGGTTTTTTGGCAATTCCCTCAAGAATTTTTTCAAGCTTTGCAGATGTGTTCTCTATAATCGAGGAATACTTGGTGTCAAAGTCTTTTGAAGAATGATGTCCAAGAAACTTGGTTGACGTGCCATAAAATTTTGCAACCGCTCCCCTTACCTCCTCAATTCTTACGATTTCAATCAGGCCTGTTTCTTTTAGAATGTCGATGTGGTGGCGAACGGTTGTGATTGCTTTATTGTGACCGGATTTTTGCAATTCCTTTGTGATTTGTTCTGCTGTAAGCCTTTTGTGATACAGAATTTCCACAATTTTTGCTCGCGCCGGATCTTCAAGTGCGCGGGCGTGTTCGACAGATATTGTCATTATACGACTAATTTTGATTGGTTTTTCTAGTAATGTAGACATGATATCGTTTCCTATTTGGGTTAGCTAAAAGATCCACGGATCACATTTTTTTGTCTAATCGCACTATTTTTTTTATATTACCATAAACTTCGTATCAAAACCAATAAACCATCTTTTGGTACCAATAATATCATAGCATTATCATATATATGATATCATTACGATAAATCTAGTAACACTACAAATAATTTTTGAAATGGATAAATTTTTGAAAATCCGGAAACCACCAGTGCAGGACAGGTGTAAAACACCCCAAAACGGGGTTTCTAAAAAGTTTGGATTATTGGAAAAGATGGGAATTCGAGTTATAGCGCCTTGCCAGTAAGCTTTTCGTACGAAACTACGTATCGCTCAGACATTTTGTTGATTATGTCGGTAGGTATCGAGGGGGCTACCGGCTCCTTGCCCTGTTTTCTGAAATCCTCAAACTGCCTTTGATAGCCGTTTGCCGCAAGCCAGTCACGTAGGATTTGTTTGTCGTATGATTCCTGGATTTTGCCGACGGCGTAGGCATCCTTTGGCCACAGCCTATACTCGTCAGGACCAATAGAGTCTCCAAGTAAAATCTCATCGCCTATCTTGCCAAATTCCAGCTTTAGGTCAGCGAGAATGAATCCTGCCGAGTCTGCAATCTTTGACATCAGGTCATAGATTTCGACTGACTTTGATTCAAGCCATTCAAATTCCTTCACGGTTACCAGTCCGCGCGATACTGCGGACTCTTTTGTTACAGGCTCGTCGTGTTCAGCCTTTGTTGTCGGATCAAATATCGGGCGCGGCAGCTTTGCAGCCATTTCGGTTATCGTCCCAGATGGCAGTTGTATTTCTCCGCTTTTCCACCGCGAGACAAGGCTCCCATAGAAATAGCCACGAACCACGCATTCCATCGGGATCATTTTCATTTTTTTTACAACGATTTCGTTTTTTGATATGGTTCTGACATAGTGGTTTTTTACAGGCAGTTTGTTGAACCAGAATTCCGCAAACTTGCACAGTGCCTCGCCCTTGTGAGGGATCGGATCATGAAATTTCACATCGAACGCAGACACTCGATCGCTGAACCGAAACTGCAGCTCGCCGCTCTCCAAGTCATAGACGTCTTTTACTTTGCCAGATCCTACAAACTTCAATTATTTTCCAAGTTTTGATAATTAAGCATTCATTATAACAATTTTGAATGGATTTTTAATCCGGTGATTTATAGAAAAAACGATGCGCGTCCTTCTTTTGGTGCTGTGCTTGTCCTTTGGAGCGCTACCAGCATTTGCGCAAGACGATGACTCGCCAAAAATCAATGATCCTAATCTTACAGTAGAGGTGTTTGCAAAAGGAATTCCAAGCAGCCCGACTACGATGACATTTGTCGGAAACGACATTTTAATTCTGCAAAAATCGGATGGGCAGGTAAGGCTGATTCGCGATGGCGTTTTACAGCCAACCCCAGTCTTGGACGTGCCAGTGGCAAGCGACGCGGAGCGCGGAATGCTCGGAATTGCATCATCCGGCTCAACAGTGTACGTTTACTTTACAGAGTCAGACAGGGACCACGGCAAGGCAATCGCAAATCACATTTACAAATACGAGTGGAACGGTGAAAAACTCATCAATCCGGTTTTGATAAAAGAACTCCCAAGTGTTAATTTTTACCACAATGGCGGTGCAATGACAATCTATAACGGACAGGTGTACGCGGTGATTGGCGACAATGGAAACTATGGAAGACTGCAAAACAGAGAGTCGGATGATTGGAGAAACGACACCAGCGTCATTTTACGCGTTGATCCGCTAGGTCCATACTATGCGATTGGAATAAGAAACAGCTTTGGAATTACGGTTGATCCAGTGACGGGCAGTATGTGGGATACTGAAAATGGGGATGACGAGTATGACGAGGTAAATTTGGTTCCAGAAAACTTCAACAGTGGTTGGATTGAGATAATGGGCCCTGCAAAAAACCAGACGCAGATTGATTCACTTCCCAAATACAAAAATTTTGTTTATAGTGATCCTGAATTCAGCTGGCAAAAACCAGTTGCCCCCACAGGAATCACGTTTGTAAAATCAGACAAGATGAAGGGCTATCAGGACAGCGTATTTGTCGGAGACTGCAACAATGGCAATCTGTATAGATTCAAGCTAAACTCAGACAGAACTGGATTTGACTTCAAGTCTCCAGAACTGGCAGATAAGGTTCTAAATATCGGTGACCCGACGGATGAGATTTTGCTAGGCACCGGATTTGGGTGCATGGTAGATGTCGAGGAAGGGCCGGACGGATTCCTGTATGTCGTGTCACTCTCAAACGGAGCGGTCTACAGAATACTTCCAACGGCAGTAGCAGAACAGGCACAAAGCCCAGTCGAGCCCCCGTCAAGCATGTCGATTCCGTACTGGTACATCATGGGTGCAATAATTGCCATAATTGCGGCAGGAATAGTCGCCTTTGTTTACAGGCGCAGGGCAAGCAAGTAGTCACGGCAAGTTTGTCTTAATTTTGATTGTTCCGGCATCGTGAGCATATCCCAGACTAGAGTACGGGTAAGAATACACGTTGTACCGGTCTTTCATGCTTTCAAATGTTTTAATGGCAACTGTAGAGTCGTCCACTTGCTTGAGCTGCTTGCCGCGACCTTGGTCATTATAAAAATGAGGGTCCGCCACAAGTATCACTCTTGGAGGAATCGGCATAAACAAGACGACGTCATAGTTTGATTTTACATTTTTTAGATCAAGCGCATCTCTCATGACCCAAGAATATACGGGGCTGGCAAGCACGGTTGCATCCTTGCCTTTTGCATAGTTTGCAACAAACGAAAGCGCCTCAAACTGATTACCAGTCATGTCTGTGTTTATCACCAAAGCCAAATTGACAAGGCCGAAAATTGCAATCACAAAGAACGTCGCATACGGGATCATTCTCTTTAGTTTTTCTTTTTCTAGACGTTTTCCCAGATCAGAGACAATGACTCCAGATGCTATACAAAACGCAGGCAAAATCGGAATCCAGTAAAAATACTGCGAGTATCCAATTAATGCAAAAAATATCATAAACGGAACCATCCACAGAAAAGTAAAGACGTCTTTTCTAATCACACTGTAAATCAAGCCGGCAATGCCAAGGCAAAACAAGACAGGGTCCATGGCAAGAAACGCCTTTGTTGTTCCAGTCAGGCCGGAATTAATCCTGTGGCTCTGCCATAAAACGTCCTTTTCCCAGTTGGCAAAATGATTTGTCAGCAGGCTTTGAGCGGGCCAAGCAAGCGGGAGCAGTAGTACTGGAATCAGCCACAAAACTACAAGTTTTTTGCTTTTATTTTGTGAGTAAACCAAATATGCTATCAATGGAATCAGAGTAAAAACAGGCACCTTGGTAAAGATTGCCAATCCAAGACAGATGCCAGAAGCTGGAACCAGCCATTTTTTTTCCTTTGAATGCAATGCAAGCAGTATTGAAAGTAAAAGAAACGGCAGCAGTATAGAGTCAAGTAAAACTCGTCGCAGAATCCATGAAATCGGCATTACTGCAAAAAACACAGATGAAAAAATTGCAACTTTTGTTCCGTATTTTCTTTCTGTAATTTTGTAAACAAGTAAAGTATCAAAAACAGCAAGCAATCCCATTATCATTCTTGGCACAAGATACAGTTCATCGATTGATGAAACGGCAGGTGTCGGATTCAGCGAGTCAGGATACCCAATCGCATAGAATATCCCCGCCAGAAAAATCTGGCCAAAATACGGATGGTCGTAGTAAATTGCTTCTTGTGGGCCCTGACCGCTCAAAACATGCATTGCGCGCCCCAGGTAGATTCCCTCATCATAGAAGATTTCCGGAAACCCAGTTGCGTTCCAAAGGTGCGTAAATGCGGAAAGCGCAAGTATCATTGCAAGAACGAGAGTGGTCTTTCTTGAATTCAGAGTTAGGCTCAGGTTCATTGAAGGTGCCTACTCTATTATTTTGGGTTTCTACCCAGATCGAACATAAATTTATCAATTCGATTTGCCCACAGGTAATACATGAAGGACATTAACGACGTCATGCCCAAGATCTCAAACATGAAATGGGGAGCCCTTACCAACAAGTATCCCACAAACAAGAACGTAAAGGAGTTGGACAAGCTGCTTCCGCACGATAAAAGATGGCACACTGTGTTTGATCTTGAGGACCAAGTCTATGTTGATGATGTCCGAGTCTGGAAAAAAGACAAAAAGTCTTGGACTTAGGAGCCCATCATTCCGGGTATCTTTGGCGGAATTCTATAAGGCTTGGTCACTGAAATTCCATTATCCGCAGTGACCTTGACTTGCTGTAACGAGTTTTCGGACGGCGGAGACAGGATTACTTTTTGCCCAGGAGTCAGGGTGCCAAGATTCAGCACATCGCCATCGCCATAATTAACAATCACATTTGTCAGGGGCTTTGCGCCAATATTTTGAACCATCACACGTGCAGTGACAAACAGGTTTTGCGGATCCTTGAACGGATCCACGTCAACCTCATAGTCCTGTGATGAGAACATCCCCTTGGATAACGACAGAGCTATGATGGCCCCAATCCCAACAATTACTGCAACCCCAATTATTATGAAAACCTTGTACTGGGATACCAACAAATGGACAGATGCAATACTAATTTAAAAATAATTCAGACCAGATAATTTGGAATTATTTTCCGCCCTGTTCTGGAATGGTTGAAAGTGTCGATGTGGATATTACGTTTGGTATTTTGCGGATTTGTTTAGTCACTATGTCAGATACTATTTTGTGGGTTGGCCCTTGAACCTTGATGAAAATATCATACATCCCGTACGTTCCGTGCGCCTCTTTTACCCCATCAATTTTGAGAACATCGCGCATCACATCCATTTCATGTGCCACTTCACATTTTACCAAGACAAACGCAATTTCCATTTTATTCGCCCTTCATTTCCTCTCTTGTCTTGAATACAGGCTTTATTCCTAGTGTAGAGTAATCGCCGCTGGTGCACGTAAAGCACATGGAGTCGTGAGGTATGCCGACGGCATTTGCCAGATTTTCTGCATCATTGTATCCCAGAAAGTCAGCCCCGATGTCACGGCGTATTTTATCAATTATTTGCTCATCGGTGGCATCGCCTATCACCCCAGTTGCTAATTCGTCCTGGGATGGAAAGTCGATTCCAGCATAGCACGGATATTTGATTGGAGGGTATGTGACTAGCATGCTGATTTTTTTTGCACCTGCCCGCCTTAATGCTTTTATGATTGCCTTTGAGCTGGTACCGCGAACCAGACTATCATCAATTACAACTACGTGTTTGCCTGAAATGATTTCGGTGATCGGGATAATCCAGCGATTAATTTCGACGCGGTCGCTTTGGTGTGGTTCGATAAAACTTCGCAGCGGCCCCTTTTTGCTGTACCTGTCTTTGAGTAGCCCTTCATCAAACTGCACACCAAGCTCCTGCGCATATCCTAATGCAGCAGGCCTTGCAGAGTCAGGAACCGGAATTACCAGGTCCGCATCCTTGATTGGAAACTTTCTAGCGAGAAACTGGCCGATTTTTTTTCTCGCAACATAGATGTTTGTTCCCTCCATTTTGGATGTAGGATGCGCAAAATATGTAAATTCAAATGAGCAGTGAGCATGTTTTTTTTCCTCTGAAAACATTTCAGACTCCATTCCGGTGTTGCTAAACTTGAGAAGCTCGCCTGGAACCACGTCGCGGACAAGTTTTGCTCCAACGGCAGTTATTGCGGACGATTCCGAGGCAACGATTGTCACCTGCCCTTCTTCTTTTGATCCAAGAACCATTGGTCTAAATCCGCGCGGATCACGTGCAGCATACACAGCGTTATCGTCAGATACAAAAGTAAAACAGTATGAGCCAGCCATCTCGTTTTTTAGTATAGATAGCGCGCTTCCAAGCTTGCCGTTTGTGGACATTAGCGAGACAAGTCTTTGCGCTGCAACCAAAGTATCGCTTGCGTTTTGCGGCGTAAACGTACACCCCCCAACAAGGTTTGCAAGCTCTGCAACGTTTGCTATGGTTCCGTTGTGCGCAATGCAAAGATCCTTTACCTTGAGCGGCTGGGCATTTTCCAAATTGCTCCTACCGACAGTCGAATAGCGCACATGGCCTATTGCCGCAGGAGACGCGTATTCCTCAGTGATTTTTTGAAATTCTCCCGATGCTCCAGACACAAGCCCCAGTCTTTTGATTGGCGCTTTTTTTGGAATTGCTATTCCCCACGCCTCTTGCCCCCGGTGTTGCAGGGCACGTAATGCGTCAATTACCATTGGGATTACGTTTGTTCCGTCCCTGCTGAAAATTCCAACTACGCCGCAGTTTTCTTTAACCATGCAAAACCAAATCCTTCAGTGAATTAAACCACTTGTCATGTGCTTTATCAACGCTTAGTTTTGCAATCACTTTTTTGCTTTTGGAAAATGCAATGCTCTTTCCCTCAAACTTGCCAATTATGCCAAAGTTCACCTTTTTTGTTTTCAGATAGCCGAGTACAGAGTCAAGATTTGATTTTGATACAGATAACAGATACCTAGAATGGCTCTCAGAAAACAAGATCTTGTCGTCCGGGAGTTTTGAGGACTGGATGTTGTCAAGAGACACAGTGCATCCAATGCCACTAGTCATCGCAAGTTCAGATACTGCGATTGCCAGCCCCCCTTTTGAGCAATCGTGGACGTTTTTTGCCCATTCGTTTTCAATTATGTGTATTACTGCACCCATGTTCCGCTTTGACTCGACAAAGTCAACTGTCGGGCATTTTCCCCCAACAAACCCGTGAATGTACTCATAATATTCAGAGCCGCCAAGCTCGTCCTTTGTAATTCCAATAAGAATCAGGATATCGCCTTGCTCTGACTTTTGTGTGTGTAGTGGTTTTTTCTCAATTAGTCCCAAGACGCCAATTAGCGGCGTTGGCTTGATTGGCCCCTGCGGAGTCTCATTGTACAGGCTCACCTTGCCTCCAACGCATGGAATGTCAAAGTATTTTGAAAATTCAGAAATTCCCTTTAGGGATTCCAGAAAGGTCCAAAAGATTTCAGGGTTTTCAGGATTGCCAAACTGCAGATGATCCACCATCCCAATTGGAGTTGCGCCAGTGCAGACTACGTTTCTGCACGCCTCTTCAAAGCACCCGATTGCGCCATTTTTTGGATCAATGTAGCACTGCTTTGGGTTTCCGTCTATTTTTGCTGCCAGGTATTTTCCGTTATCCAGTCGCAGTACGGCAGAATCCATCCCAGGCTTTACTACGGTGCGTATTCCAACTTCATGGTCATACTGGCCATACACCCAGATTTTGCTTGCGATGTTTGGGCACGACAATAACCTCATAATTGTTTTGGAAAGATCAGAGACGGGCGTCGGTTCCTTCTTTTTTTGCAGCTCCTTTAGGTATGCGGGCACCTTTGACGGCCTGTCAAGAAGAGGCGCATTTGCGACAATTTCGGCAGGAATCGATGCGACTACGACATTGTTGTTTTTGACCCTCATCATTTTGTCCGATGTCACTTTGCCAATAACGGAGCAGGTCACTCGGAACTTTTTGCAAATGGATTCTAGTTTTGCTAGTTTTTTCTTGTCAGTTATGACCAGCATTCTCTCCTGGGATTCGGATGTCATGATTTCCCTTGGGCTCATGTCCGATTCTCGCGTGTGTACGCGATTCACATCAAGCTCAATGCCTATGCCAAGAGTGTCAGCAGTTTCAGAAATTGCGCAGGATAGTCCGCCGCCCCCCAAATCCTTTAGCGCCTTGATGCAGCCCTCGTTTCTTGCCTCAAGAGTTGCCTCGATGATCAGTTTTTCAATGAAGGGGTCAGGAATTTGTACTGCGGAACGGTCCTCGGTTTCAAGTGAGTCGGATGCAAACTGCGCTCCCCCGATTCCATCGCGTCCAGTTGAACCGCCGAGTAAAACTACCAGGTCGCCAGCATCTGCGTGATTTTTGATCAGTCTTTCTTTTTTGCCAAATCCGATTGACGCAACATCCACAAGTGCGTAATTCGTATAACAGTCATCGAACTCCACCTCTCCACCAATGGTTGGAATGCCAAGACAGTTCCCATAGTCTGCTATCCCAGTTACCGCGTTTTTGAACAGCCATCTTGCCTGGGAATCTTTTTCTATGTTTCCAAAACGAAGTCCGTCAAAAAGAGCAATTGGTCTTGTGCCGGCAGACAAGATATCTCGGATCACGCCCCCTACCCCGGTTGCCGCGCCGCCATATGGCTCAACAGCAGAAGGGTGATTGTGGCTTTCAATGTGGACAGTTACGACGTATCCATCCCCAACGTCTAGCACTCCTGAATCAAATCCCTTTTCTCGGATGACGCGGGGACCAGACATCGGAAGTATTTTGAGGTGTTTTTTTGAGGACTTGTACGAGCAGTGCTCAGACCACTCTGCTGCAACGATGTGCGTTTCAACGTCGTTTGGTTTTCGTTTAATTTTTTTTGAAAGATAGTCCAGTTCTTGTGGCTGCAGGCTCATTTTCTTGCACCAACAGTAGTAATCAAAGACTCAAAAATCACAGACGCAGGCTTGCAGTCCTTTGGATTTATCTCAGCCTCGACCGCACGCTCCGGGTGAGGCATCATGCCGACTACGTTTCCTTCCTTGTTGCAGATTCCAGCGATATCAAATACGGAATTGTTTACGGATTCGCCATACCTAAACACAATCTGGTTGTTTTTCTTGAGTGTGTGCAATGTTGCCTTGTCGACGTAATAGCGCCCCTCCCCATTTGCGATTGGGATTGGGATTCTCTCCTTGAGGGCAAACTTGTTTGTGAACGGAGTCTTGTTGTTCTCCACTATAAGCTCGGTCCACCTGCACATAAAATTTAGCGATGTATTTTTCAGCAGCACTCCAGGCAAAAGCTCGGCTTCCACCAATATCTGGAATCCGTTGCACACGCCAAGAACTGGCATTCCCTTGTCTGCCATTCTTTTGACATCCGATATTACGGGGCTGTGTGCGGCAATCACTCCAGCCCTTAGTCTATCGCCATAAGAAAACCCGCCAGGCAGGACTATTGCGTCCAGATCCTTTGGAAGCTTGTCCTCATGCCAGAAATATTTTACATCTAATTTGAAAACATCGAGCAGAACATGGTACATGTCGCGATCGCAGTTGCTTCCAGGAAATACTACAATGCCGACCTTCACAGTGTAGTTTGTACGATGGTATTAATTAATTAAATCACAGATTAGGTTGTCTGCCTTAAAGACAGCATAGAACAATTGCAACAAACCTTTTTTATCTTAAGAATATTGAACACGAAATATGGGACAAGTTCGAGACATAATGAACAAGCACGTAATCACCATATCAAAGGAAAAAACATGCTTGGATGCGGCTACCCTACTGCAGGAAAAGGACATCAGCTTCCTTGTCGTTACCGAGGGCCAAAACCCAGTCGGAATAATAAGCGAGGCGGACTTTGTTCGAAAGCTCGTAGTAAAGAACATGGTAGCGTCAGAGGTGCCGATCTCAGACATAATGTCCCACAAGTTCAGGTGGGTTGAGCCAACCACGCTGATAGAAGACGCGGTTCAAAAAATGCTAAACAATAACATCCGAAGGCTACTTGTGCTTGAAAACGAAAAGCTCGTAGGGGTTATCACCCAGACAGACCTTGCGTCCCATCTGAGAAGCAAGCTGCTCATCGATGGAACGATAAAATCGATTGAAAAGGATGACTAGTTTACAGTAAAGGTTACTTTGCTTACCATCGGGTTGTAGATTCTAAGTTCATTGCATAGTTCTCTAACGGTGTCTTCCGCTGCTTTTTTGTTGGTTGTGTTTATTTGGAATTTTAGCATTTTTGCCGCCCGGATTTTTTTGACTGAGGAGTAGCTTCCCTTTAGTACCAAGTCGTTTAGAATTGTGGCGCCTTCAGGATCACTGATTCCGGGTTTGTTCTCAATTATAACCTGGACCTCAAACATCGGCATGGTGAGTTTTTTCTTTGCTGTAATATATTCAATTTGAAAACTTGAGAGAAACATTGTTGGCATTTCGTGATTTGGCAGATCCTAAAGACAGGACAGAACCTATTGCACTCAGAATAGTCGTATTGAATTTATATTGCATTAATGACCCAAAAATCACAGTGACCCGCCACAGATACTGGAAGATAACATCGGATGACGTTCAAAAATACGATTATGATCAAGGCAAAATGCTAAACTGGGAAATCAAGGGAGTAAAGGAACCAGAGGAGGATGCGCGGTTTATAGGAGTATTCCTGTACAAGAGAGGAGCCCCAATTGATTACACCCCCACAAAAGGAATTGTGTTTTATCACAACAACATTCCAAAAAAAGAAGTCGAGGAGGTAACAAAATTTCTCAAGGACAAGTTCGGTGGAAGTGTCAGGGACAAAGGGATTCGCATATTTTTAGAAGACTCTAAGGAAATCTATTCCGGAAAAGAAATAGGCCAGCTTGCAAAGGATTTGGAATCGCGCTTTGACCTCAAGGCAACCATCTCACTAGAGTTCGATGCGCTCACAGAGGAGGAGCGCAAAAAGGCAGGCCTTCCAGATGCAAAACTATTGCCAATACCTGGAAACCACAGCTAAAAATCAGAACCTAAATAGACATTTACCACATCAGGGTATCATATGTCAGAATTGAATGGTGTTTTTCAGCACATTGCAGAACTTCGAACAAGGGTGACAAGAATAGTAATAGCTGTAGTGGTCATCATTGCAGTGATTCTGACTTTCAGGCTTGAGCACTTTGTTTACAGCGGAATTACGATATACTATCCAATGCCAGAGCCAATCAACAACATTGCAGCACAGATAACAAACCACATGCGGCAAGAACTGGTGCCAAAAAGTGTTCAGCTGATCCAAACAGCCCCAGGTCAGGCATTTTATGCGCAGATGTATGTCGCATCAATTGTCGGACTAGTCTTATCGATGCCCATCATAATAAGAGAATTTACCGCATTCATCAGACCAGCGCTAAAGGAAAGCGAGATCAAAGCAACCCGTTCAGTTGCAATACCTGCGTTGATTTTGTTTGTGACGGGTGTGATATTCTCATATTTTACAGTCATACCATTTATGCTGAACTTCCTTTACCAGTATGGTGAGGCGTCTGGCCTTGTTACATTTTTGAACGTGGTTGATTTCGTATCGTTTGTTTTGCAGTTCTTGCTCGCATTCGGGGTTGCGTTTCAGCTCCCGCTGATCATGTATGCTGCAACGGTGTCTGGAATAACGGATGCCAAGTTTTGGCGCAGGAACATTCGATACGCAATTGTGGCATTGGTGATTATCGGCGCAGTTGTCACCCCCGACGGAAGCGGTGTCACGATGTGGTTCATTTCAGGACCGATGATTGCGCTATATCTTATAGGTATGGCAGTTATAGAAAGACGGGAATTTAAAATTAGAAAACTTCAACAGAGATGATTCAGGTAATTTTTTAATTCATATCGATTCACACGAATAAAGCAGCATTCTGTTTTTGCAGTAGTACCATGTAGATTTGTTAAGAGGTGGGATTAAATCTGAAAATATTACGAATTAGTCTTTTCTGCCTTTAACAACGAGTAGACCAAGGCCGCAGCACAAACGCCAAGGGAGGACACAAATACGGCTACAAAAGGATCCATCTACTTTCCTCCAGCATTCAGGAATTCCGAATAAATTTCAGGGTATTGTTTTACCAACTCTAGGTTCAACTTTAAGACGTTGGCATATTCTGGTGAAAACGCCAACCAGTTTGCAGCATTGTTTTGTGCGATATCTAGCTCCACTATTGTCGTCAAATGGTTTATGGGAATTCCAGTGGCATCACTGATTCCTTGTATCTGAGATAGTGCAGAGTCTTTTGTTATGTGTGGATCTACTCCGGATGCGGATTCAGATGCAGCTCGTGAATGAAAGAATTTGGGCGAGGTAAACTCTTGTGCTAGCAGTTTAGAGCCAATGATTTTTCCGTCGACATCAACAAGGCTTCCATTTGACTGCTCTGGCAACACTGACTGACCAGCTATCATGACAAGAATTGGATAAGCCACTCCAGTTACAACTATCATTAGTATGACAGTCTTAATAGCAGGAGAAAATATTTTGGCTTTACTACTTTCCATATTACCTCACGACCAATGATAACAGCATATCAATTGCCTTTATTCCAACAAATGGAAGTATCGTACCTCCAATTCCATACACGAGCATGTTTTTGAGAAATATTTTTTGTGTTGATTCTGCTTTGAATTTGATGCCTTTCAATGACAATGGAATCAAAAGCGGGATTATTGCCGCATTAAATATCAGAGTAGACAGAACTGCGGATTCTGGACTATGAAGCTGCATTATGTTGAGTACCTCAAGTCGTGGATTATCTTTCATGAAGATGGCAGGCAAAATTGTAAAATATTTGGCAACATCGTTTGCTATGCTAAACGTGGTGATTGCGCCACGTGTCATGAGAAGCTGCTTTCCAAGCTTTACTACCTTTAGAATCTTGGATGGATCAGAATCCAAATCTATCATATTTGCAGCATCGCGTGCAGCTGCAGTTCCACGATTCATTGCCAAGCCAACATCTGCTTTTGCAAGTGCTGGAGCATCGTTTGTGCCATCACCCACCATGCCAACTACGTGCCCTTTAGATTGTTCCAGAATTACTCGATTTAGCTTATCAGTTGGCTTTGCCTCAGATACCACTTCGTCAATGGATGCTTCTCGTGCTATCACTTGGGCAGTAAGATGATTATCTCCAGTAATCATGATTGTAGTAATCCCAGTAGTGCGCACTTCGTTTAATTTTTCACGGATGTTCTCTTTGAGATTGTCTTTGAGTGTCACCAGTCCAATTATTTCATCATTAATTGAGACTGCAAGTGGGGTTCCACCTATTTTTGATATTTCCTGGGCTTTCCACTTTAGTTCTGCTTCATTTGTACAGGCTGATATTTTCAGCATGGACTCAACAGATCCCTTTAGTATCCTGATTTCCTTGTCTGATTCTTCCAATTCGTATAATTTGTCAGAAACTTTAGTCCTTGGACTAGTGTCCGACGCTCTAGCAGGTAATTTTTTGCCTCGGAGAAATTCGATCCCACTGAATTTAGTTTCGGAGCTAAACTCTATTGATTTGGCAGTAAGGATTTGATCTATCAGTGGAGGAACAATGTTTTTGTCCTCAGCCAATTCAATTATAGATTTTCCTTCAAATGTTGAATCGTTTATGGATGCAGCGTATGCGGCTTGCCCGACATCTTGCTCTGTGAATTTTTCCATCGGGGTGAACTCTATTGCACGGCGGGTGCCTTCCGTTATGGTGCCGGTCTTGTCTAAAATCAAGACTTCGCAATCTCCTGCAGACTCGATACCTTTGCCAGATTTTACAACAATATTGTCTCGAGCTAGCCGGTTAATTCCAGCGACACCAATTGCTGGAAGCAAACCGCCAATAGTCGTAGGCATGAGCGCAACCAATAATGCGATAAGAACCGCAATGTCTACTTTGTAACCAAGAAAATTTGCAAAGAACAGCAAAGTGCCAACCACAGTTATGAAAATTATCGACAAGCCGGCAAGCAAAATAGTCAGCGCGATTTCATTTTGAGTTTTTGGTCTTGTCGCATTCTCGATTAGTCCCACCATTTGATCTAAAAAGCTCTTTCCTGCCTCTGCGGTAATTTCTATTACGAGGCTATCGCTTGCCACCTTTGTTCCGCCAAGAACGTTATCGTCTTTTTCTTTAAAGACTGGGTTTGACTCACCAGTCATCATAGACTCATCAACAAACGCTTTCCCATCAATCACCATTCCGTCTCTTGGAACGATTTGTCCGGCATAGACTCGCACTCTATCGCCAGGTTTGAGACTGGTCGATTTTACCTCCACCTCGTTTCCATGTTCCAGTTTTTTGGCCAGAACCTCTTTTTCAAGATTTTTTAATGAGTCGACTTTAGCTTTTGCCTGCGCCTCAGATAGTGCTTCAGAAAACGTAGCAAACCAGACAGTCAGAATGAGGATTCCGGCAATGGCAAAATACAGTTCCTGAGTTTGATTGACAAACTCTGAAATTCCTGGGAAAAACGCAATGCCAAGAACTAGGAGAAATCCAACCTCCACGGTAAACATTACCGCGTTATTTTTTGCCAGATAAAGCGGATTTAGCTTTAGAATTGAATCTCTCAGTATTTGCCCATTAACGATATTTTGTATCAAATCCATTACCCCTAAATTGAAAATGGTCCCATGATAAGAAACGGAAAGAACGTAAGCACAGTAAGAAGAAACGTCATGATCAAAAGCACGCTTGTAAATACTGGTCCTTGCGTCCGGATTGGCTCCACTACCTCTTTTCTGTCTTTAATCGTAAAAGAGCCGGCAATTGCCAACATCAATCCTAGTGGTACGTACCTACCCACAATCACAACCAGTGCTGTAGATAGATTCCAGAATGGAGTGTCTGCAGATGCGCCGAGATAATCAGAACCGTTGTTAGAAGCTGACGACGTGTATTCGTACAACACTTGTGTAAACGTCATTGGTGTTGTACTTCCAAGTAATTGTTGCGCATCGCCATTTGTGTATGCAATTACAGTTGGAATCAAAATTATTGCGGGGTGGATCAAGAACACAAAAACAGCTAACTTGATGTCCCTAGAGTTTATCTTCATGCTCATAAATTCAGGAGTCTTGCCAACCATCAGTCCAACTATAAACAGAGTCAGAACAACATAGACGATCATAGTCATCATTCCAGTTCCATCAGCGCCCGGGATTGCTTGAATGAACATGGCTACAAGAAGAGAAATTATTGCATCTGGCGACATGCCAATTAGTGCAGAGTTTGCGGCTCCCGTGTTTGTTGCAATTGATGATATGTTAAACAAGACACTTCCAAAGCTTCCAAATCGTGTTTCCAGTCCAGCAGGACCACTTTGAGTAAGCAATCCAACTATCAACAATATTCCAAATCCAGTAATCATCACCACAAGAATTGAGACGCCCCTTCCTTTTCCAAGAAGATGAGCATATGCTATCGGAAATGAAAATGGAATGCTCAACATCAAAATTATTTCAAATATGTTTGATAGTCCGTTTGGGTTCTCAAATGGGTGCGCAGAGTTTGAACCAAAAAACCCGCCTCCGTTGCTACCAAATTCCTTTATTGATTCCAGAGATGCAATCGGACCCATTGTGATGGTTTGAGGTGCACCTTCAAGCGTTTGTACGGTAATGGAAGACTCTAGGGTTTGTGGGACTCCAAGAACCATCAGCAATATGGCAGAAACAAATGCTACTGGGAGCAAAAATGTGATTATCACCCTTATGAAATCGACGTAAAAATTGCCCAGACCAAAATCCTTTCTAATAAAACCGCGAATAAATGCAAACGCTGCTGAAATTCCAGTTGCAGGAGCCACAAACATCATAAATGTCAGTCCGACCATTTGCGAAAATATCGATAGTTGTTTGTCACCCACATAATGCTGGATATCAGTATTGGTCACAAATGATGCAGCGGTATGAAACGCCAAATCTAATGACAATCCAGATTTCGGGGACAGTGGGAGGAGATCTTGAAAGACCAGCACTCCAAAAAGAAAACAGGCTGCAATGAAATTGGTTACTACAAGAGCAAGAAAATACTGTCTCCACGTCATTTGTTGATATTTATCAATGCCAATTAGTTTGTAGAATTCATTCTCCACCCTGCCAAGAGTTTTTTCCAGTGGTCTTTTTTCATATATGATCATCCTTGCGAGATATTTTCCAAAAATTACTGCTAGCGACAGAGATCCCAACAGAACTACTAGAAGCTGTATCAGGTCCACATAGGTCACTGATACTTCCATCGCAATATTGTTTTTTGCATCTTGGATCGCCTGCTACGCAAGATCCATCTATTTCAAGTTTATCGATGTTAACAAACTTAATTAGCAACTTTTTGACGCCATCAGAAAACTATTTCAAGATGTTGAAGGTTTCATATGAAAAATCAGAATTCTTGAATTTTTTATTAGTTCACAATTATGTTGATGCTAAAACTAGTAGAGGCTTTAACTAGGCCATGATAATTCGGGACAAACACGATAAAAGACTTAAATCTGAATCCAGCAATAATGGTAATTAGCAATGATATTACAAAATATCGCAAACGCCATGCCTGGCGGCTCAGAATGGATTTTCATCATTATTGCAGCGGCAGTTTTGATATTTGGCGCAAAGAAAATTCCAGAACTAGCAAGAACGTTAGGAAGATCCAAGGGCGAATTTGAAAAGGGAAAAATAGAATCAGAAAAAGAACTCAAAGACCTAAAAGAAAAGAAAGACTAATTCTCTGCCAGTTTGGTAAACTCATCAATTATTTGATTAAACTCGGTTTTGATCTTTTTCCTGGAAAATACTGATAAAATTTTCAAAAATCCTCCCAGTTTGATGTCTGCATCGACTACTAGTTTTGTAGTATCGCCTATTTTTTCGTATTTTTCTGTGATATGAGTCCCCTTTGCGTCGCCGCCGATTACAAAAATCTCGTGCATCTCAGGGTATTTCGTGATGTGTTTTGTCATCATTATGAATTCCTTGTCGCCAAGCCGCAAGTGTTCTTCGACTATCGCAGTGTTCTCTCTAACGGAGCGAATTCTAACGGATGGAAAATACCGGGGCAGAATGTTTTGGAGGTTTTCAAAGTTTGCCACGATATCAAAGACATGATGGCGCTCCGCATTGATCATCTTTTCAATGTGAACTTGCAATACTGGCTAAGTTCCCCATCTTTTGTATAAAGTATGTTCAATGTTGAACTGGTCAAGGCATTTTCCAACAGTATGATCAATGATTTGTTCAATGGATTTTGGCTTTGTATAGAATCCCGGAACTGGAGGCAATATCACCACCCCGAGCCGTGCAAGCTTGAGCATGTTTTCCAAATTGATGGCAGTAAGAGGGGTCTCCCTTGTCACCAGAATCAGCCTCCGTGATTCCTTTAGTGTGACTCCGGCTGCACGCGCCACAAGTGTTTCGTCATAACCGTTTGCTATGCCAGAAAGTGTTTTCATGCTGCAGGGAATTACAATCATCCCGTCCGTTTTGTACGTGCCGCTTGAGATCCCAGATGCCAGATTAGAGTCGTCAGAATACTGAGTTGCCAGATTTTTTACGTCGTCAAGCTTGTAGCTTGTCTCAAGTGCGAGGCATTTTTTTGCCCATTCCGTGATGATTAGGTGGGTTTCGATCCCGTATTCTTTCAAGGCTTCAAGTATCCGTACACCGTAAACTACTCCCGTGCTTCCGGTAATTCCAATCACAAGCTTCATTGGTATTATTTTGTGACGGGATTATTTTAATCTCTGAACGTACTCAAAGCCCAGTTAGCAGATGTTTAATTATATTACCATGGATTTGCAGTAAATTTGTCCATGATAAAGCCTGTAGAAATTCACAAAATCGCAGACAAGTATTCTGATTTTAGGATCGGCGTTTTGGGAAGCCATTCGGCACTGGAGGTAATGGATGGAGCAAAAGACGAGGGCCTAAAGACAGTCGTAATTTGCCAAAAGGGAAGAGACGTCCCATATCGAAGATTTGGAAGAATTGCAGATGAGATCGTCGTGGTTAATGACTTCAAAGACATGGCATCGCAAAAGATGCAAAAATATCTAGTTGACACAAACACCATAATCGTCCCACATAGGGCGCTAACGGCATATTTGGGATACGAGACCATAGAGAGCAAGTTCAAGGTGCCAATTTTTGGGAACAGAACATTGTTCCAAGCAGAAGAACGAGGCAACAAGAAAAACCAGTACTACCTGCTAGAAAAATCAAATGTCAGATATCCAAAGCTTTTCAAAAATCCAAAAGACATCGACAGACCTGCAATTGTAAAAGTCCAAGAAAAAGGCAGAAAACTAGAGCGGGCGTTTTTCACAGTGTCGTCATATGCGGATTACAAAATAAAATCAGAAGAAAAAATAAAAAAAGGAATCATATCCAGAGAGGATCTCAAAAAGGCAAGCATTGAGGAACTGGTAATCGGAACATACATGAACTTTAATTATTTTCACACTCCCATATCAGACCAAGTAGACTTTATCGGAATAGAGCGAAGGCTGCAAACCAACGTGCACGACTATAACGCAATTCCAGCAAAGCAGCAGCTTGACATCAACGTTGACATACAGAACATCGAAGTTGGCCACACCCCAGCTAGCATACGAGAATCACTGCTTGAAAAGGTGCTCAAGATGGGAGACAAGTTCGTAGCAGGCGTAAAGAAGGCATACCCTCCAGGGATAATTGGCCCGTTTTCACTTCAGAGTGTCATTACCAAGGACTTGGAGCTAGTAGTGTATGATGTATCGCTCAGGGTACCCGGAAACCCAATCGTTGCGACAACCTCGCCATATACAAAATACCAGTACGGCGAAACGTTTGGGATAGGAAGAAGAATAGCAATGGAAATCAAAAGGGCAAGCCAAGAAGGAAGACTGGCAGAAATTCTCACCTAGACTTCCAGACTTTTCTTTAGGAGTGTTTTTCTCACAAGAATCGGGATGTTGTAAAATACTCCAAGCGCCACGGCGTCAGATGCCCGATAATTCCTAAGAACGATGTCCTTTTTGCCGGTAAAGTAAAGATTTGCCCGCAAGACGCTACCGCTCTCGTACACTTTGACCTTTACCAGATACAGTTCGTTTTCCTCGCAGAGCTGCTCAATCATGTTGTATATGGTAGGAAGGTTGTCGCGCTTTCCCTCAACAAAACTTTTGATGTGCCTTGCCACTTCGCCAGAAAACGCCCTCATGTGAAATTCTTTTTTGTCATCAGACTGGAGAATGATTATTCCCTCCAGCGCGTACGGATCAATAAACCCGACATGAGTAATTTTTGTTGTGGAATAATCCGGCTCTTCTTTTTGATCTATATCCAACAATTATCAGTGCACCTGATTTCTTATAAACATACAATGCTGTTCAAAAAATGAATAAGTTATCAGTCCTACGCGGCGCTTAAATGCAAAAAAGCACAAAACAGAATATGCAAATTGATGTACCATTACCGTGTCCGGCATGCGGCGGAAAGATGTATTCTGTCAGCTATGACGCAACGCTGAAGATACTAAAAAACCGAACTTGGCACGTATGCAAGGAATGTAAATTCGCAAGAAATGTAGAAGAATTCAAAAAAACACTTTGTTGCGCATGACAGAGTGTCCAAATTTCTTTAGGCTTTAATTTTTAAAGATACGATTTAATCATACCGCGAATCAGGCAGTAATAATGTCAAAAGACGATGCAGGACGCGATGGCAGACTTTTAATCACATTGGGCTTTGCCAGCATAGGCATTTTATTTTTGATATATGCAAGACTTGGAGGAACCGTAATCACTCCAGACGCAATAACTGCAATTAAGAGGCTAGGGGTGGCATTTTACATAATGCTTCTTGTGGCACTTGGCGCAATAGCATATGGCATGTATCAGTACCACAAGCAGAAAATTCTCAAAAACGAAGGAGGGCTCATGACAATTGTTGCATCAATCACATGGAATGCCAAGTCAAGAAAGGTGTTTTTAATAACATTCGTGTCATATGGGATATTTTTTGCCCTCACGTCAGGAATCCTAGTGTACCAACCGGATGTCATTTTCTCAAAACATTATGATGTGATTGTGCCGTCGGCACACATAACCCCCTGCTGCGGAGAAATTGGCTACGTGCCCAAGATTATCGTATACATCACAGAGCATGTAGGACTGCAAATAATTCCAATAAACTTGATTTTGCAGATAATTGTCTCATATTTGGTTGGACTAAACATGTCAATTGCGGTAAACGCATTTTCCATTTTGAAAAAGAACACAGGTATTGGAGGAATAGCCGCAATAACAGGTCTGTTCATTGCGTGTCCGACGTGCGCGGGGACATTTCTTTCATTGTTTGTCAGTGCGACCGGGGCAATTGCGTTTACGTTGGCAATCACACAGATTCAAACGGTACTAATCGCAGTAACGATTCCTCTTTTGATAATAACTCCAATTATCATGGCACGAAAAATCAGAAACAGTGGCTGGAGCTGTAAGATAGAATCCTAAGATACGAGTTTTTTGACTTCAGGAATTTGCCAGTTTCCAATGTCATAACCGTCACGACGCAAGTACTTGAGTGTGAGTTTGTATATCAGTTCGTCATGATCGACTTTTGCCAGTATGTCCGTCCAAAGAATTTTACCGCCATTCTCTATTGCCTTTTTGAATTCAGGGTTTAGCGATTCGGCTATTTGCACACACTGAGCAAATGTTTTTCCGTTTTTGTATGCCCTAGTACGGATATCACAGCTATCCATGAATGCCATAGAACAATGAAGAATAAAAGCTTAAACTCACGACAAGTTTTTGAGCTTTTCAACCACGATTTTGAAGATTTCTGCATTATCAAGAAGTATGCACGGTAGGTTGTTTTCCGCGCATGCTTGACCGCTTTCGGTGTCGCGTGTCACTAGGATCATTTGGTTTTCCCTCGCGTAATTAATTATGGAGTAATCGGTTCGGAGTTTTTTCCCCTCGGTAAGAAGTTTTTTTACGGAATATGCCTCATAGCCAAGGTTGCGCAGCTTTTCATCCATGCCATCATCCATTTCGTCGACGAGAATTTTCATGTTCTTAGGTCAGCTTTTCCGTATTTATTTTATCATAAATTATGGGCTAAGCGTGCCCAACACCAGAGGTAGTATGACGGACAGTCCGACAATGCCACCTAGCAATAGAATTACGTGCTGCATGTCCATGACATTGCTACGTACAAGTATGTTGTAATGTCGAGGTTGTTTGGTTTGAACAGATTATACTCAGAGATGCATCGTTATTTTTTTGGCGCGGTTGATTATTGCCATTTTTTTGACCACGCTAAGCTCAGGTTCCAGCGTAAGGTAGACGGTTTTTCTTTTAGGATAGATTACTATCTGGGTTACCTTTTCTCGCTCAACCTGAACGTACCTTACCTTACCAAGGCTTTTGTCAAATTCTTTCCTCATTTTTCGCCTTTGGGCAACCTGAATGCAAAAGTGCTCCTCTTCCTTTTGGGTCTTAAGCGAGGTCTTTCCTTTTTGCATTATGGATTCAAGTATGTTTCCGTTTAGATCTATTATTGCCGCAAATCTCATGCTCGAATCCATGTTGACTAGATCCTCGACGATCTCAGTCAGTGTTGCTTTTTTGTACGCATTCAATTTCTTGCAACTAAAAATCCGCCCAATATAATTGATAGAAAGTATTGAGGAAATATTTCTGATCGGACATCAATCATGAAATAAAAATTAGAATCGCGTTCAATTGTGTAAAATTTTGCATGCCACACGCATTAAATTCAACAGAATATGCAAAAAATAGCGCCTAATCAGATACTGCCTGATTTGTAATTTTCTTCAGGTGTGCGGATTCTTTTTTTATTCCCTGCTCCAATTCTTTTTTGCGCTTTTTTAACTGACGAATTTTTTGTGCTTCTAGTTTTTTTGTGCTAGATATGGATGATTTTTGCTCTGCGAGTTGTTTTTCAAGCGAGGATTTTTCATTGCGGATTTGAGCCAATTCAGAGTCGGCAGACGAGATTTGTTGTTCCAGTACTTTTCTTTCGTGTATGATTTTATCCAGCAGATCGGTTTCGTGGGTTATTTGCGATAATGAAGATGCGGTTTTTGCAATTTTTTTCTTTTGTTCTTCGATTTTGTTCGTAAGAATAGACTGTTTTTCCTTAGATGACGCCAGATATTTTTCATAGTTTGTAATGTTTTTGAGTAGTTTAGCCTGCAGTGCAATTTTTGCAGACTCTTTTTTTACCTGTGCCGCAAGCTCGTTTTCTTGGGATTTTGTGACACGTATGATTGACTCGGACTCCACGCGAATGCTTTCAAGGCGTTCTTTTTCAGACTGGATTCGTTGCGCAATTTTCGTCTGTTCTGCAAGCCTCTGGCGCTCAGCCATGACTTCTTGTGCAACTTCTTGTTCTTCTTTTGTGAGTTCAGAGTAGATTTTCTGATGTTCCGTTTTGACATAATTCAGAGTGTCTTTTTGGTTTTGCAGATCAACATACAGATTGCTTTGTTCTTGTTGTAACTGCAGGACTATTTCATCGCGCACTTTTTTTGCTTTTGCCAGTTCAGATTCTTGGGCTTTGATTTGCTCAACTAGCTTTGCTTGCGCCAACACGCTTTGGCGTTCCAGCTCAATTTGCTGTTCAAGCGCTTCGTGCTCAATTTTCACTTGTTTTTCAAACTCCTTTCGGTTCAGAATGATTTGCATTAGTTTTGATTGCTCGATTTTAAGTATGTCCGCATCAGTTTTTTCCTCATCTAGTTTCTCTTGTTCAGCTTTTATTTGATTTCTAACCTTCTCCAATTCGTTTTGCTGTACTGCCAGAGGTTTCCAGCCCTTTGGCATCGCACCCAGCACGGGTTTGTGTTTTTCGGATTGAGTGTTCGGTTTTGCGTCTACAAGGTGGTGAATTTTATCGGTTATGACTGATTCTAAATTGGCTATTTTTTGGTTTGCAAGTAGCACTTGTGATTTTAGATTTTCAATCGTATTGCCTACGTCTGGTTGCAGGCTTAGGCTGTGAATATTGAGATTTCCTCCAAGCTTGTGTTCAAGATAGGTTTGGTCCGAGCGATAGAGCGCTTTTCCCTGTTGAAGACTATCTAGGATGAATTGAAGTCTTCCAGTGTCACCGCTTCCAGAATTTATCAGATTTTGAACTTTGACTACGAGGCTTTCTTCAACCAGCGGCTTTTGAGGGGAGCCTATTTCGCTTGCAAGTTTTGCGTCGAGATATTTTTTGTCAGAGTCGTAAAGGCTCCTCCCTGCTTTTAGAACGGTCAGGATGTGACTTAATCTCCCAAAGTCACCCTTACCAGAAGCTATTAGCTTCTCAACAAATGATCGAGCTTCGTCTGGCGACAAGATAGCCATGTCTCTTCCGTTTTTGTATACAGGACTGGTATTTTAATAACTCAAAACTTGAATTAAATTAACAAAACGAGCACTGCAACATACCTGAAGAACATCTTATTTTAGTACAACTCGATCAAGCACTTTCCACTTTTCCACAACATTAGAGGATGCGATTACTGTGATCTTGTCAAAGGTGAACTTTTGTTTTACTTTCAAGCTGTCTATGATTGCTTGTTTTTCAGTGTCGTCCAGTTTTTTGTATATCAAACTGATGTGCGGATGGAATTCATATTTCTGGTCAGGAGGAACTGCTTTCTTTATCGTATTGTGTACTTGAAGCAGTTTTCTATTTTCTTCCGCATTTACGAATACTGTTTTCCACAAATCGTCAGAAAACCCCAGATCTGTCGTTTTTACAGTGAATTTTTTCATTCTTCTGCAATTTTTGATTGCAGATTTTGCAATCGAGTCATCACGTATCTTGCTATACACAGTAATGTGTGGGCAAAAGGTCGGAGAGCCATACTTTTTCCCCAGACTATTGATTATTCGAAGTAGGTATTTTGTGTCTTTTTCCACAGGTTCTATCCAGACAGAATACATCAGATCATCTTTTGTGTAACAAGGGTTCGGTATTCTGGATAGTCTGTTGCAGAGTAGTCTTGTTCGAACTCTTCAGCAAATACAGAATCTGTAACGGCAGTAATCAGGTGTGGAGTCATCGGCGCAGTAACTATTACAAATGGAGCTGAGAGCACCAGGGTTTTCTCTGCATTGGTTTTCAAGTTTTTTTCTCGGTATTCGATTGTTCCAGATATCAGAATGTGCTTTGACTCAAAGTCATGATAATGACCTCCACGCGAAAATTCTTTTTTTGTTTCCACAAGATTGATCCTTTTGTCACCATACCTCAATACCAGTATCTTTCCCCGGATATCGTTTGTTTCTTTTTCAAATTGCAATTCCATGGTTTTCCCGTTCTGCCTATGTTGACGGCCCTACGTTTAATGTCAATGAGAGTGTTGGGGATAGTGCCGAAGGGTTGTCAATACTTTCCCAGACAAATATTGTGGCAGCATACTTTCCAGTCTCATTTGGAATCCATGACAGTGCAGGGCTAAATGACTGTGCAGGGACAAGTTTGCCAGTAAGCCAGGACAGGGATACTGTCACGCCGTCCTCATTTTGTATTTGAACGATGTATGCAAAATCTTGCCCTATGTCTTGGTTGTTTTTCAAGTCCGCAGTTATTTGCACTTGTTTCCCAACCTCAATTGATTTTGTTTTTTGTTTGTCACCAAGTATGATTTGAGACTCGGCATAAGCATGATTTACCACAGACAATATCAACAATCCAAATATCGCATAAACATAACGTTTCATACCAAAGTTTGTCCAACCCTTTTGATAAGTGATTCTAATTTTAGTCGGCATCGGATTCGGAGTGTTTTAGGGCACAGTCAGTAGAGCAAAAGCTTGACGCTCGATTTTGGAATTCCTTCCCACAGTGCTTACACTTCACGTTACTTAATTTCAAAAAAGAAATAATAAATTAACTATAAAATCCCAAAATTGGAAATATCGCTCAGACCGCGTCGGACGAAGTTAGGTTGGATTTTAAAATTACTAACTTGCAGAGTTTTCATCAGTATTTTGTGTTGATAGATGGGAGGATGGTCTGGCACAGAATAGCATTAATCCCATCTATCTAAAACAGATATTGGTATTTTTGTATAAAAGAATCGCGAAGAAATCATTCATTGCGATACGAGTCACCCAAGGCCACATTTTGCATAATACTGCTGGTGATATTCTTCCGCCTTGTAAAATTCCGCCGCAGGCTTGATTTCAGTGACGATTTTTTTGCCAAGTTTGCAGGATTTATCCAGATTTTCTTTTGATCGTATTGCAATTTTTTCCTGATTTGCATCATGATAGAAAATTACAGAGCGGTATTGTTTCCCAACATCAGGTCCTTGCCTATTTAGCGACGTCGGATCATGGGATTGCCAGAATACGTCCAGTAATTTTTCATATGGAAGCACGGACGGGTCAAACTCGACTTGAACGACTTCAGCGTGCCCCGTCATGTCAGTGCACACGTCCTGATATGTGGGATTTTTTTGCCATCCTCCGCTGTAACCAACAGAGGTCGATGTGATCCCTTTTGTTTTTCTAAATATGTCCTCTACACACCAAAAACAGCCTGCGCCAAATGTCGCTTTCATGTATTAATCATATCCATACGACAATTAAAATGATTATCCAATTGCTACTTTTCGTACAGATACACGTCAATCTTTGTCAACGGCAGTGTTAGCGAATCAGGTATTACGATGAGCAGTCCGGCATTTTTATCCACGTTACTACAAGTGCCGCTAAAGCTAACATAATTTTTTCCAAAGCACTCACCAGTATCATAATATTTGAATTCATCACTGCTTGCATCATAGTTTGCTTGTTCAGATACGGACGGTACAAAGTAAACATCAAACCCAACAGAGTCATCGTTTATTTTTACACTATAGTCGAACGAGGCGGTGCTTTTTGAGGTGCATATTGGGATAAATTGCGAGTAACCAGTTTTTAGACTTGCGTCGTGTGTTTTGTCATCTTGTTTGCCTTTGACCGAGGTGTATAGGGTGATGTTTGGATCAGGATCCTTTTGTTTTCCCTCAAGATATTCTATTTGATGGCGTATTACATCTGCGCCGAATCTAGCATAGTGCGGTTCCCATATGTCATGACAGTGAGTATTGTCATGTTGAACCAAAGTGTATGCTTTTTCGTGAACGTATCTAACCTCGTCTACGTTTGCCTCCCTTGCCATCTCCAATCTTGTCTCAGGTTTGAGAGGCGTGTTTTCTGTTTGAGACCATACGTTTGTTATGTCATATACGATGTTCCCCGGGTAGCTCCTCCAGTCCGGTTGCAGGTGCACATAGACAGACTGCTTGTTGATTGCCTGCGCTTGCAAAACAAACGCGCTTGTAATATAATAGCTCACCACTATTCCAATCACCGCAAACATTACAACATACAGAATTCGCATTCAGAGTTTTTTGATTTCGTGCCTTTTTGAAAGTTCCTATCAGCCACGCACGTTAATTATGATTAAACTGCACTTGTCTGTTTATTTTGAAATTAAATTATCTTATAAGAACATCCTGCCACATTCGTGCAATGAAGAATTGCAAAACTTGTGGTAAAGACCTAGACGGCATGCCCCCAGACAGCACATATTGCTCTTTGGAATGCGCTTATGGCATAGCCAATTTTAAAAAAGAGCCAACAGTGTTTCCGTGAATCACGCCGAATCCCCAGCATCAAGTTTCAAATCAGACTCAAGGTCATTCCCAGTTTCGTGAAAATATCGGCGTTTTATCGCATCTAGTTTTTGTAATATGGTAGGATAGTATGAGGCATTACCTTTGGCCAATTTTATTTGGAGATTCGTGTATTCTGAGACCAGTTTTCTGAGTTCTGATTTTTTCACAGTTATTACATTACATTTTTGGTTTTTAAAAAATTATTGTATCTGAATAACTAGTGAGGTAGGAAAAAAGATGGACCTTTTCTAAGGTCACTTACTTTGATTTTTTCTTACTCTTGGATTTAGAAGCTGATGATTTTTTTGCTTTTGTAGCCATACTTGTAAGTTTTTTGTATGCTATTAAACATGCTGATTTTGTAATT
>SCVO01000043.1 GCA_004322465.1 Candidatus Nitrosotenuis sp. | reverse complement strand
TGGACAAGTGCCTTTTACAGCTGGTCGTCCGTTCTTGAGCTTTGTTTCTTTTGGATTTTTTATGTCTCTTTTTGCTCTACATTTGACACAGTAAGCTTGAACCATTGTGAACAAACTACGGTGTGCGTGTATTTAGTAAGAGGCTGTAAAAATTATTTAACTAATGATTAGATGAATCTAAATTTATTTTGCGCCAAAGTTTCATTCATTATATAGTAGTGCTACATTTTGGGCAAATTACCGGATCAAAATCGCAAAAAAACACCGGGAACCCAGAAATGCGCCGTTTTGAGTCAATTACAATATAAACAACATTTTTCAACTAAATCAAGTTGAAACAGAAAAAAGGGCTCATCATCACTCTGATAATACTTGTCGCAATCACCGCCGGCAGCTTTACAATTTGGGTAATGCCTCAGGGGACCCAGACAAAAATCATAGTGTCAGACGCCAGGGAAAACCTGGACGGAATCATAGACCAGCAGAAAACGGTTGCGGACTCGATGTCCGAGGAATTTGCAAGGATGACAGACGGCAAGATCACGCCGGACAACTACATCGGAATAGCGCAGATCTCGTCGTCGCAGGTGAACTCGTTCATCATAACACTAGTCCAAAGCGACATGCCGGAGCAATGGCGCGAGAGCTATTCGGCATACACTAGCTATCTGAGGGCGTACAACTCGTACCTCCAGGAGACAATAGTCGTGGCAAACAAGCTAAAGGAAAATCCTAGCGCAGACATCACCGAAGACTTGGCAAAGATTGCAACCATGCTAAGCGACGCAGATTCCATGATGGACGCGTCGCAGAAAGCAAGACCGTAATTTGTGGCTGGATTCCTATTTCTAATATTTTTAATGGTTGGAAATGGTTAATAGGGAATTTCATATCAGATACTAGCATTGTCCCTAAAAGATAGCAAGCTTGAGAAAAATCTTGAAAACCTCACCGCAAGCAGGCTGCTAGTAATTTGCGTGGACAGGGACGATGACGTCGGAGAAAAGGCGGGAGTTACCACACCGGTTGTCGGGCGAAACGCGTGCATCGAGGCAGCCCAAAAGCTTGCACTCGAGGATCCGGAGGACGCGGATGCAAACTCTATCTTCTTTGCAATAAAGACATACGAGGACCTGGCAAGAAAGGGGTACCAGGTGGAAGTCATAGTAGTGGCAGGGGTGGGAGACAAGGGAGTGGAGGCCGACGAAAAAATTGTCCGCGAGATAAAGTCAGTCCTTGAAAAATTTTCTGCAAACGGTGCAGTCATAGTGTCAGACGGCGAGGATGACGAGTCGGTAATTCCAATCATACAGAATGTAATTCCAATTGTTTCAGTGCAGCGGTGCGTTATGAAAGTCAGCAGGAGCGTCGAGTACTCCTACGCAGTCCTTGGAAAATACCTAAAGATGATTGCGTACGACTCCAAGTACTCAAAATTCTTTTTGGGGGTCCCCGGAATTCTTTTGCTGATTGGCGGAATCGGGACAATATTTGGGTACACTCAGCAGATCTTTGCGGTTTTGATTAGCATTTTGGGCGGAGCATTTTTGATCAGGGCGTTTGACGTCGACAGGGCATGGTCGTCATGGGCAAAACCCACGCCGGCAGGACTCATCAGGGCATTCACAGTGGTGGCAGGAATAATAATTATTCTGGCATCTGTTCTGTCAGGATTTTCCACAATCCACACAAACATACTTGATCCAAAGATCCTAGGGTCCGGTATTCCAAACATAATTGCAGACAGGGCAACGCTTGGCCAGTTCATTGCGGGGGCGCTGCCGTTTTTGTGGATGGGAACCGGTTCAATATTTGGCGGAATTTTGCTGAGCAACTGGCTAAAGGGAAGCCTCAGGCAGATAACGGACGTCCTAAGGCTGATTGTCCTGATATCGCTATACCCAACAGTGTACCAGTTCACGAATCTTTTGATATTTGATCAGAGCTCGTTTACCCTCATTCCGCCATTCCTTGCGGGCCTAGCTATAACCCTGATATCTGCCACGTTCTTGTTCCGCAAATATAGAAAGAAGAAGGGCGGCGAAGTTCTGACAGAGCAGGACTAGAAAACCAGCAACGGCAAACCACCTAAATATTGCCGGAAGTACCTTCGTTTGATCCAGAGATGAACGGGATAAAAGAAACGACACTTTACCTTTCCGGCTTTTACAAATTATACGCGCGCAGACTAGAAAGCGAAATCAAAAAGGAGACAATCCCAAACCACATCGCAGTAATTCTTGACGGGAACAGAAGATGGGCAAAGAAGGCGCTTGCGGCATCAGAAAGGGGCCACATGCGGGGCGCAGACGCAGTTGAGAACCTGCTTGACTGGTGCGAGGAGCTTGACATCAAGATAATCACGCTGTACGTCCTTTCCACAGAAAATCTGGACAGAAAGGACAACGAGCTGGAATATCTGTTCCAGTTGATCCACCAAAGGCTTGAAAAACTGTACAACGATCCCAGAATCCACAAAAACAAAATGCGGGTAAAGGCAATCGGCAGAACTGAGCTTCTCCCGGATGCAATCAACGACGTTTTGAAAAGGCTCGACGATGCGACCAGGGACTACGACAGGCACTATCTGAACATAGCCATCGCGTACGGAGGACAGAACGAACTGGTCGACGCGATAAAAAAGATAGGGGCGAAAATCAAGCAGGGAGAGCTCGAAGTAGATAAAATCGACAAGAGCACAATAGAGGAAAACCTCTACACTGCCCACTTGCCCCAGTCCGCGCCGGATCTTATACTCAGGACGTCCGGCGAGCAGAGGCTCAGCGGGTTTCTGCTGTGGCAGAGCGCATACAGCGAGCTGATATTTTTGGACATTCTGTGGCCGGAATTTAGAAAGATTGATCTGATGAGGGCGATTAGAATTTTCCAAAAGAGAAATAGGAGAGTCGGGAGATAAAAAACGATGTTTGACGAGAGATCCGCTGGAATCCTGCTTTTCCGCGAGGAGTCCGGCAAGAAACTGTTCCTGCTGCTACACTATCCTTCTGGCCACTGGGACTTTATCAAGGGAAGAATAGAAAAGGACGAGTCCCTCAAGCAGGCGGCGCTTCGGGAGGCAATGGAGGAGACTGGGATAACTGACATTGAGTTTATCGACGGCTTTGAGGAAAAGATACAGTACGGGTACCAGTTTAACGGAAAGGCGGTAAGAAAGGAGGTGGTGTTCTTTTTGGCAAAGACAAACGCAAAGGACGTCAAGATTTCGCACGAGCACCTAAACTACGTCTGGCTAGAGTTTGACGACGCACTGAAAAAAACAACATACCAAAACGCAAAGAACCTTTTGATGAAATCAAGGGGACTAGTTTTTAGCTAGATCAAACAGAGATTTCGCAGTCACCGCCGGATTTTTCGAGTTCAGTATAGTCCTGCCAACTATCAGATAGTCCGAGCCGGACTGGATTGTCTTTTGTATGTCTCCCCCCTGGGTGCCTATCCCCGGAGAATAGATGCTTACCTTGCCCTTGCTTTTTTTCTTGCAGAACTTTACTATGTCAGGGAATGTGGCGCCGACAATGATTCCGTCTGCGCCAAGGGACGTTGCCCACTCTAAAAACAGATGATACAGAATTGTCTTTTTTGATTTTAACTGGACCGGGAGCTCATAAGTCAGCTGCGCCTCGGGCGAGCTCATGTGGCACAGTGAGATCACTCCGTTTTGGTTTTTGTGCGCATGCGAAATTATCTTTTCCAGGTTTCCTGGGCCCATCATCGGGTTCACTATTACGGAGTCAAACCCAAGGCTCCAAAGAGTTTGCGCAGTGACGTCGTTCGTGTTCCCAATGTCGTTCAGCTTGATGTCCGCAATTGTCTGCAGATGGTTATCATGCGCCAGTTTGGTAATCTTTGTTATTTGTTTTTGTCCAAGCGGCAGCAGGAGATGAAAGTTGAATTTTATTGCGCAGAGGTACGGGCTGAGAGTCTTTATGTTTTGGACTGTCCTGGACTCTATGTTTGCGGTGCCGCTTTCATAGTCATTTGCGAGGATCAGGGGGCTTTTGTCAGAAGAGAGTTTTTTGATTCGCGACTGGAAGCTAGGCATAGTTGATTATCGGGTGTGTCTCTTGGAGCTTTATTATCTTGATATACGAATAGCCGTGCTCGTTTAGGTTGTCAGTGAATACGGGAACGTTGCCGTTGTGCATCGCGTATTTTAGGAACGGCTGCTTTGGCTCCGAGTCAAGCGCAAAGTGGCAAAAGTACGACGGCCCGTCCTCGTTAAAGTTCATGAACACCCCAAGCAGCCACTTGTCGTTGTGCGGGAACGCAAAAAGCGGGAATGGTGCCTCCTCGTAGCCGTAGCTTAGCTTTGCAAGGCTTGCAAGGTCTTCTAGCTCCAGCAGTTCGTATTTTTCATGCGCAGCCTCAAGGATTGGCCTTAGCGAGGCTGGAAGGGACTTTATCTTCACTATAGGCGAGTAAATTTTTGTGGACTCGGATATTGCGTCGACTACGCCTGCCTCCTCCTTTCCGTTCTTGAATCCGTACGACAGGTAGTGGCCAAGCTTGTCCGCGTGGACATAGTAGATTATCGGGCGCTCCTTTAGCAGGTCCATCTGGATTGAGAGTATTTTTTTTCCGTTGTAATCGTGAAGGAATGATATTCGAGGCGTTCGCTCAAGGGCGCACACGAGGCGTGAAAATTCCAGCTGCGATGCAAGCTGAACATAATTTGGTGACTTTGGTGTTTCCACGGACATGATAAAGTAGTTGGCAAATTAAAGCTTATCAAAAATTTTCTGAGCTACACGCGCATGTCGATGATGTCGTCAACACCGGGACCAGTACCAATCAGCAGGACAGGCACGTTTACAGCGTCTTCGATTTTTGTCACGAATGACTTTGCCGCGTCGCTCAGCTTCTCAAATGACTGCATGTGCGCGCACTCTGGAAACAAGACGTCCAGCTTTGTCAGGGCAATCTGCGTTGCGCTGTTCAGAAGAATTGCTCTTTTTGCGAGGCTGAAATCAAATTCAGCTGCACGCCTCTGCCTACCCGTCACCGTGCCTACTTCTGACCATCCTCTTGAGGCTGTCTCCTCTGGAGAAAGCTCGCCTTCCATCACTCCCGTTCCCACGCGCGTCACGTACGACTTGAACACGACCATCACGTCGTCTACGTTTTTTGGCCCAAGGCCAATGTCTGCGCATATTCCGGATGCGGTTACGTCCTTTGAGGTTACGAACGGGTATGTTCCGTGCCACAGTGAAAGAAACGTTCCCTGGGTTCCCTCAACCAATACGGACTCGTCTCTTTCCAGTGCAGAATTAATTTCGCCGGGAACGTCTATCAGGTATTTCTTTAGCGAGTCAATTTCTTTTGCCATCTTTAGAGTGCGCATTGCCCTGTCCGCATTTGCAGGCCCGGTTCCGGAGCCGGTGCTTCCGATTTTTTCTTTCAGCCTTCCGCCAGAATCCGTCTCAAGATGGCTCTGCTCGATTATGCCGCAGTTAAAATCAACAAATGTTCTGTTAGATACGTTAAACTCTGAAATTTCTTTGTGGAGCACGTCGGGGTTTACCACCACTCCCGGTCCCACCATCAGCCTTGCCTTTTTGTTTAGGAACCCGCTTGGCAGCATTCGGACCTTGTATTTTTTGTCGCCATCCTCTATGGTGTGTCCTGCGTTCGGCCCTGCCCCGCCCCTGACCACTATGGTCGGGTCGTCCTTTTGCGCCAAATATGAAATGATTTTTCCCTTACCCTCATCTCCGAAAAATCCACCAACTACAACTGTCGAAGGCATGTTTAGCTCAACGTTTTGACTTATTTAAGCTGAATCATTGAAAATCGTATAATACAATTTTAATGCCCCAGATCGTAATCCATGACGTGTCAGAGAATCATGCAGGAAACATCATCATAAGTCTGGCAAGCCTTCCAGACTTTCTCCGAAAACCGATCCTCAAAAAAAGAATGGAGGAGTTCTACACGATGAATCTGCCAGACAGGCAGGAAATAATAAACAACGCACTTGCGGCGGGGCACACCATCCCGTTTCCAAACTTTTCAAAACTGTTTTCCACGTGGCTTGACATACTGGCCACCATATCCGAGGAAAAAAGAAAAATAATGTTTTCCACGTATCTTTCGGAAATCACAAAAAACCCGCAAAAGCTGGTGCCGTTCAACTTGGACGGAATCCTGGAGATCTTTCTTTCCATGGAAAAGCCAAAGCAGGACGCAATAATGTCCACCATCAAAGGAATAGTTCTAGGGTTATCAGACGAGGACAAAAAGAGGCTGTTCCTTGTAATGCCGCAGAGCGCAAAGGCGCGCCTTGGAATCTAGGCTTGGGGCTTGTCTGGCTTGCGGTTGTCCTCGTTGGCAAAGTCGATTACGTCGCCCTGCGGGGAAAGCACGCCTGCAAAGATTTTTTCGTTCTTTTTTAGAAGCTTTCTGTGATCCGGCAAAGACATGTCCAATCGAAGCTCGTTCATCACCATTATTCGGTACTCCTTCCATTCCTTCCAGCACTTTTCACAGCACGGATAGGTTGCAGCTGTCGGCTCCAGCTGGGCAGAGTCGGGAATTTCGGACTTGCATTTTGTGCACATTCTTGCCATGCCTAGACTCGAGTTGATGTCAATTTATTCTTTCATAATGGATAATAAGCAAAAAGCCCCAAACCATATCATGAAAATAAAGTGCCCCAAGTGCAAGGAGGTGGCGGAGCTTTCGCCGGACTTTGCATTTGTCAAGTGCGATCATTGCAATTTGGACATTTCCTACGGAGAGTATGTAAAGTACGTCGCGCATAGCGACGCAAGATATTCCGACATACTCGGGGACTACACCGTCAGCACTGAGGGCCACACCGCGGGAACGCTTGACGAATGGGATTAACTTTTAAAATCAACCAGTACACACAGCTGATGTAGTTTGGAATTATTTTTAGAAAACATTTTGAATCTGGTCGGGTTTGTGGTAGGAATCATAATCGGAACCATATCGTACATCGGTTTTAGAAACACGGGCAGCCCCACCCTTTTCAGACTGACACTTGCGTTCTATTCAATAGGGATTGGGTTTTTCATAATGTGGGCAGGCCAGACGCTGGATATTTTCGTGTACAAGACTGGTCACACCGAGAGGTGGGTGCAGACATTTGGCATCGCGGTGCAGACTGTCGGGTATTTTTTCATCGCGTTCTCGCACACAATAAAATCATTTTTCCCAAAATCAAATTACCTAAGATCAATTGGAATAATGCCGCTGTTTTTGATTTCGTTCATCTCGATTGAAAACATCATAAGATCAATTTCGTTCATCCTGCTGGCGTACGGGGCAATCGAGACTTTGCTTTCGTATTTTGCAAGCAGGAGAAAGACTGCAATTCTGGTTGCCTGCGGGCTGTGGGCGCTTGCGATTGGCGAGTTTTTGGGGTGGTACTATTTTGTCTTCCCCCAGTCAATTTTGAACGTGGTCTCAATTGCGACAAAGATTGCCGGCCTGATTATGCTCTTTATCCCGGTGACAAAGGTGCCGCTGACCAAGATAAAGTTCGACGAGAACATCTAGGCTCAAAACCTACGCAATGAAATAATTTTGTCAACTAATTTTATCCCGCTAACATATTGAAGAATCGCGTGCGAGTATCTTACACAGGCATGTCATCATATAGGACACATATGCAGATAATTGGAGATATTCTACTCACCACCCGAGACGACACTCCGGACGAGCAGGGAGCAAGCATCACATACCTGATTCGAAAGGCAAACATCTCGCACGGGAGAATTTCCAAAATCCTGAACAACCTGGTTGCGCAGGGGCTGTTGGAGCAGTCAAACTCTAGCGGCGCATTCAAGTACAAAATAAGCAGCGTAGGGCGGGAATTCCTGCAGGCCTACAACACGTTTAACAAATTTGCAGACGGCTACGGTCTTACCATCTAGTCAAAGTCTTCTTCTTCGATTTCTTCTTCCTCAGAATCCTCAAAGTCGTCCTCAAAGTCGTTATCCAAATCCGGTTTCGTACTCAACTATATCATAGACGTCGAATTCGTTATTTAGTTTTTGTAAAACCCCTCAAACATATAATTACTGAACGAGAGAAACCACAAATCACATTTGGACTTGATGGTTACATGCGCAAGACACTTTGAGGGAGAGACAAGAGAGGAGATAGGTGCCATCCTAGAAGAGCTCGGAGACTCGGATCCGCAGATTACAATAACTGAAATGTCAGGAATCCTGACGGTAAAGACCAGCATCGATCCAAACGACGTGATAAAAAAAATTCATGAAAAAATCGAGGACGAGCCGTGGGCAATGCGGTACACGCTGCGCGCAATTCCGATTTTTGCAACAGTACCCACCGATGCAGAGTCCATCGCAGGTGCAGTGATGGAGCAGGCTCACAAGCTAAGGCCAGAAGACACGTACAGGATCACAATTGAGAAAAGGCACTCCGACATATCGTCCAGCCAGATAATAACCAGAATCGCAGACCAGGTAAAAAACAAGGTCTCGCTTGAGAAATACGACTGGATCATACTGGTGCAGGTGGTTGGAAAAATATCGGGAGTCTCCATCCTAAAGGACTCGGACATACTTTCAGTCGAAAAGGAAAAGCGAATTATTTAGATCAGGACCGCTGCCTTTTCTGCAAGCAGGTCCTCAAGCGGAGACTTGGAATCCACTGAATCAAGATGCTTTTGCGTGATTCCGAACTGCCTTTGGACAAACTTGGAATTGCTCTCAAATTTCACAGGGCTCAGGAATTGCGCAAGGGACTTGCACAGTTTGTCAAGTACTGGCTTTTTTCCAATTGCAATCATGGTAAAGACTTCATGGTTTTCTATTCCGACTGTCTTGATTGCGTCAGATATCTGCGTGGTTATCCCAAACCGCAGCAAGATGTCAGTCTCTAGCTTTTTTGACAGCAGGGAATTGTGTCTTTGCGCAAAAAGCGACACTCCGAGTATTTTTTTTGCGTGGGACACTCCGAGTATGTGCTTTGACGATACTCCTTCAAGTATCAGGTCCGGAAAGTTTTTCCTGACAGAGTTCAAAAAGTCATAGTTCTTTCCAGGCACTCCCCCCACGTTGAATAGCTCTGCGGACCTGCCGCAAATCCTAAACTGGTTTCTCTTGTATGCGCCCCCGTGAATTATCGGAATTATCGTTACGGTGTCATCTGAGCGGAGCACAGTGTCATACCCGTCCAGTGCGGACGAGTCCACGCCGTTTACTGCGACAAGGAGGTTTTTCGTGTCAAGCGTGATGCTGTCCTTTGGCTTTATCGACAGGAGATGCTCAAGAAGTGCGTTGATTGTGATACCGTCAAGGTCGACTGGGATGAAATCCGCCCCGAATGACTTTTTGGCGCCGCCCAGTAATTTGATTGAAAGCAATTGTAATTTGGATTAGATGGCTGGATAGATTAACTTGATTCTTTGATTGGCTCTTCGACTATCTCGATTTCGTCTGGAGTTTCTGCCATGTCTTCTACGACTGCTGCGTCGTCTTCTACCAATTCCTCTGACTCGACTTCTTCGTCCTCAGTTGCCAAGTCCTTTGAGGATTTTTCACGTTTGATATATTTTGTAATGTAACCTGCGATTTCGTTTTTCAGACCTTTTGAACGGATGATAGAAACTTGCTCTAGGACTTTTTTGTTCTCGCCAAAATCGGTTGTGAACTTTGCACCATATCGTGTAATGGCTTGCATTGAAAGTCGCTTTATTCTATCCACTCTCAAAGTTGTTCTGGGGGGTTTTTTATACTATGCTCCGAGGTAGCGCCTTGAGTTTTGCTCAAGCATCGATACCGATTCGTCGTAATCTTGCTGCAGTATTTTGGAGAGGCAAAATATCACACTTGGAATGAAGCTGATTTGAGCTGATTTCATGCCAAAACAGTGTGAAAACCTCACAGGGCCGTCCGTTTCAACTAGGATCCTGTCGCGGTTTGTGTTGGAGAGAAGCACCTGCTTGTCCTGAGAGTACACCATTACCGGACCATATGAGACAAAGCACCCAAGATCCATTGCGCGACCAAGCTGCTTTTTGCTCCCGTCAAACCAGTGCAGCAAAAACCCAGAGATGTCATACGACGGAATTATCTCAAGTATTTCGTCCAGCGTCTTTCTGGAGTGGACCGAGACTGGCTTTTTGAGATTCTCTGCAAGCGACAAGAGCCTTGCAAAGACGTCCTTTTGCCTCTTGAAGTCTCCGTCAGTCTTGGTGTATGTCTTGTCAAGCCCGATTTCTCCAATTCCGGATATCTCATCAGAGTTTGCCTCAATCAGGTGCACCATCGAGTCCAGATTGTCTGCGAATTTTTCTGGGTGTATGCCGACAAATGGCAGCACGAGGTTGCTTTTTTTTGCAAGGTCAAGTGTGGTTCTTGAGGAGTCATTGTCCATCGATACTGCGCATGCGCGGATGCCGAGTTTTTTCATGGATGCCAGGATCATATCCAGGTCTTCCTGGTATTCGGGATCGGACAGGTGAATGTGCGCATCAAGCATGGCCATGTTTTTGATGAAATGTACTGGATACTTAAGTTTGTGAAAATCAATTAGTGAGTGGAATTTTTTAGCTGTATTCTTTTATCATACCGATGCATGAGATCGATACATGAAGTCATCGGAATTAGGATTATCTGCAATGTATAGGATTCTAAAAAAGGCGGGAGCCGAAAGGGTAAGTGACGAGTCCGCAGACGAACTAAGGCGCGTCCTGGAGGACATTGCGACCACAATAGCTGCAAGCGCAGTAGACATGTCAAACCACGCGGGAAGAAAAACGATACGCGGCGAAGACGTCAAGCTCGCATCAAAGGCTTTTGTCAAATCATAGCTAGATTCGATCCTTGTTTTAGAAAATAGCTTTTTCAGGCTTATATATTACAAAACACATTAGTGTTGCATGAATGAAGATGACAGAAAAATTGTCGAATCTTTTCTTGAAACTCATTCCGAGCTAATCGAAGCTTTAGGCAATGAAGAAAAAGATGATCTATACCAAGACGAAAAAACAAGCTAATCTTTTCTTAATTTAGAAATATTATAAAAGTAAACACGCGACCGATTTATCCCACATCTAAAGAGTTTAATTCTCGTCGAATAGAACGGTTCAATGCGGTGAGGTGGCAGAGCGGTTATGCGTTCGCCTGCAAAGCGAATTTTATAGGGGTTCGAATCCCTTCCTCACCTC
>SCVO01000042.1 GCA_004322465.1 Candidatus Nitrosotenuis sp. | reverse complement strand
CGAAGGGACTCGAACCCTCGACCTAATGCTCCGCAAGCATTCGCACTATCCAAGCTGTGCAACGGGCCCAAAAACCAAGCCAATTCAAATTTTTAAAAGTGTTTGTAGTTTGAAAAATCTCAGGCAGACTGCTCTGTTTCTGCCTTTTTGACAAAGATGTAATTCATAATCAGGCCCGCAATGACTGCTCCGATTATCGGTCCTGCCCAGTAAATCCAGTGAAAGTCCCAGTAGCCAGATATGAGTGCAGGTCCAAAAGTTCTTGCAGGGTTCATCGATGCACCAGTCAGAGGCACTCCAACCAAGTGCAACAAAAATATCATGCCGCCGATTGCGATTCCGTGCATTCCTGCAGCTGCCTTTTTGTGCACTGCAGTCATGAATATCACAGTAACTAGGAAGAATGTCAAGATTATCTCTACTGCAAGGCCAGACATTGCAGAATGATTCAGTAATGCACTAGGTCCTCCCTGTGTTCCAAGGTTGACTTTAGCCCCCAGATCAGGCAAGATTGTTTTTAATGACAATGCTGCAATAGTTGCGCCAATTAGTTGAAATACGATATATCCGATTCCGTCCTTGATTCCAATTCTTCTTGTTACCAGCATCGATATTGTAACTGCCGGATTGATGTGTGCGCCGGACACATGGCCAAAGGTGTACACCATGAGGCCTATTGCCGCTCCGTGCCCTATTGCAATCATGATAATTCCCTCAATTGACAGGTCGGTTCCAAATGCAGCTACTGCCATTACAATAGACAGCGGTCCAAAGAACACCAGACAAAATGTTGCAATAGATTCTGCAAACCAAGCCCTGCCGTTTACCATCAAGGGACTGCCATTTCACTTTCAATATAAAACATTCTGGTCAATTTTGAGACAAAACGGTTCAAAAATAATTAATTACGGACCAGAATACTGCAGATCATGATCACAGAAGGCGATCAAGAGCCAAAGTTTGAGCTCAGTGACGCAAACGGAAAAATTGTAAAATCGTCCGACTTTAAGGGAAAGAAACACGTCATTTACTTTTACCCGAAGGACTTTACGCCGGGCTGCACTATACAGGCAGACGAGTTTTCCAAGGAATACAAAAAATTCCAAAAGCACGGAATCGAAATAATCGGAATCAGCACAGACGACGTAGAGTCGCACAAAAAGTTTGTCGACAAGATGGGCATCCCATATGTTCTGCTATCAGACACGGAGAAGGATGTTTCCAAAAAGTTTGGAGTCTGGGGCAAAAAACAGTTCATGGGCAAAGAGTACATGGGAATTCAGAGAAGCACCTTTCTAGTAGACGAAAAGGGCAAGGTTTTCAAGGTATACCCATCCGTAAAACCAAAGGGTCACGCGGACGAAGTCCTGCAAATGCTAACAAATTAGAAAAGAAAGAAAGAAAAAGTTCTAGGAGGGTTTCCAGCCTTTTGGCATTGAGCCCATGTTTGGTTTTGGTTTTGGCGCCGCTACAGGTTTTGGTTCAAATCCTTTCGGAAGAGATCCTCGTGTAGGTGATGTCGGTTGTGGTGCTGGTTTTTCCGCCCGCTGTTTTTCAGTTTGTTCCAATCTTGTCAGATACTCTTTTTCGTACGCTTCAAGCTGCTCCCTTCTTGACTTTTGTGCTGCAGATTCAGAACTTGTTTGTGCACTTGGCTTTTCTGGCGCAGGTGCTGGCTTTGGTGGAGGTGCTTGTGTAGTTTGCGCTGCAGCTCCGGTTGCCTTTACGCCATAGCCCGAGAATTTCTTGTTTTCAGGATGATACGCAAGTCGCTGTCTTGTTGCAAAG
>SCVO01000041.1 GCA_004322465.1 Candidatus Nitrosotenuis sp. | reverse complement strand
GGAATTGAACCCTCGACTTCTGCATTGCGAATGCAGCATTATACCACTAAACCACCAGCCCTTGTATTGCCAAAGTTTGTGCCTCTATTTTACTCATTTAGTCGCTAAATCATTATTTTATGGATATTGTACCTAATATCGTTGAGTAAAATCAAGGATCATGCCCTGTCTGATCGGGGTATGCTTGCCTACATCTGGGCAAAGGATCACATGCCAATTCTCACGCATTCGATCAGCAAACTGGCAAAATCAAAACCGCTAAAGGGAATCACTTTGGGGGTTTGCCTCCAAATAACAAAGGAAACGTCGGTTCTGCTGGTTGGAGCAAAAGAATTGGGGGCAAAAGTAGTGGCATGCAGTGGAAACCCGCTTACCACGCAAGACGACGTTGCGGCCTTTCTTGTATCAAAAGGAATCGAGGTATTCGCATGGTCTGGCCAAACAAAATCAGAGCATGTCTGGTGCCAAGACAAAGTTCTGTCATACAAGCCAGATATCATAACTGATGACGGCGGGGATCTTAACACCAAGGCTCACTTTGACAGAAAATTCCGATCACTCAAAATCATTGGTGGAACGGAGGAAACCACTACTGGAATCAATAGGTATCTGGCAATGCAAAACAAAGGAAAGCTGCGGTATCCGATTATTGCGGTAAACAACGCCAAAACAAAAACACTGTTTGACAACAAGTACGGGACCGGTCAGTCCACAATAGACGGATACCTGCGTGCGATGAATCTTCTGTTTGCCTCAAAAAGAACAGTAGTGTGCGGCTATGGCTATCTTGGCAAAGGCGTTGCACAAAAATGCGCGGGAATGGGCTCAAAGGTCATAGTGACCGAGGTTGATCCAATAAAGGCACTGGAGGCACACATGGATGGATTTTACGTGATGCCGATGAGCCAAGCTGCAAAAATCGGGGACATCTTCATCACGTGTACTGGAATGACTGACGTAATCCAAAGAAAACACCTGCTTTCAATGAAAAATGGAGCCGTAGTTGGAAACGTGGGACACTTTAATGTCGAAATCGATAGCAAGTTTTTGCTAAGCCAAACAGTAAGGCAGGTAAGACCAAATCTAGACGAGTGTGTTTTGCCAAACGGAAAGAAAATCTATCTTATCAGCAGAGGAAGGGTAGCCAACCTGATTGCATCCGAAGGCCATCCACCAGAGATCATGGCACTGTCGTTTTCAAATCAACTATATTCCATCCTATATGTTCTAAAAAATCACAAAAAAATGCAAAATCTGATCTATGGCGTGCCAAAGCAAATAGACAACCAAGTAGCTATTGACGCATTGAGTTCGGCGGGTGTCAAAATAGACCAACTCACAAAAAAACAGATTGCATATCAGGAAAACTGGTAAATAACTATCAAAGCATAATAGCAGGATTTTAGAACAAAAGACAGTTTGACTGTTGACTGTATCATACTAGATTCTCATATCATTACTCCAAAAGGAGTATTGGAAAGAAACATCGTAATCAATGACGGAAAAATTGTAGATTTTACTATTGACACGCCGCAGTGCGACAAAAAAATCAACGCACGGGGACTGGTTGCAATTCCTGGACTAATTGACACGCACGTGCACTATGGAGTTTATTCTCCAATCGAATCTGCCGCAAAAACCGAATCGCGCGCAGCCGCACTTGGAGGCGTCACTACAATGATGAGAATGCTAAGACTTGGCCACCCGTACAGGACACACCTTCAGGCACAACTTGCAGCGTCAAAATCGTCACATTACGTGGATTACTCCATACATGCGACAATATTTGACGCAAATCAGGCAAACGAAATGAAGTACATTACAGAAAACGGGATAACCTCATTCAAGCTGTACATGAATCTTGGCGGCGAGGTTGGACATGTCTATATGGACATGGATCCTGGCTCATCGGACTTGTTTGAGTCGCACGTACAACTAGAAACCGACACGATACGAAAGGTGTTGTCAAATGCCGCGCAGCTTAGGAGTCCCGTTCTTGTCCATGCCGAAGACTATCAAATGTGCGAGTGCGGGATAAAAAAGGCAAAGGAGAACCATAAGGATGGGCTATCTGCCTGGTCCGAGAGCAGGCCACCTGACTCTGAAGCAAAGAGCATCAAAAAGATTTGCGAAATTGCAAGGGAGTATGGGACGACCATCTATTTTGTACATATTGGCTCATCTGTTGCGCTAGATGCAATTGAGCAAGAACGAAAAAATGGAACCAAAGTTTTTGTCGAGACCTGTCCGCATTACCTGACGTTGTCCTATGAACGACAGTCAGGATATCTGGCAAAGGTGATGCCGCCAATTAGAACATCATCCGACAAGGAAAAAATCTGGTCTGCCATATCTAAAAAACAAATAAACACAATCGGAACTGATCATGTCGCAAACCAATTGAAACTAAAAGTTAAGGATGACGTCTGGTCGTCTCTGGCAGGATTTCCGGGAATCGGCACACTGCTTCCGATTTTGCTATCAGAAGGTGTAAACAAAAACAGGATCGACCTTGCACAATTAGTTGAACTGACCAGCACAAATGCTGCTAAAATCTTTGGGATGTTTCCGCAAAAGGGCGCACTCCAAAAGGATTCGGATGCGGATATTGCTCTAGTCGACCTGAAAAAGGAGCAAAAGGTAAGCGCGGATTTCTTTGGGGCCTTTTCAGATTACCTTGTCTATGAGGGCTGGAGCCTAAAGGGCTGGCCTCAGACTACTCTGGTCAGGGGGAATCTGGTCACAGAAAACATGCAGGTTGTGGGAAAGCCGGGATACGGGCAACTAGTAAAGCGGAACCTAGGCTAGAATATCGAATTTTCCGTTTTCATTTGCCTTGTATATTGTGTCTGGTTTTCTGGTAAAGATTCCGACCTCTATTACTCCTGGAATCTGCTTTAGTTTTTGAGAGAGAGGCTTTGGCGCTTTGATTGTGCCGAAATCACAATCGTAGATGATGTTGCCATTTTCCGTAATGAACGGGTATCCTCTGTCTATTGCCCGAAGGTCCGGCTTGCCGCCCAGTTCTTCAATGAATTTTTTTACAGTGCTTCTTGCGAACGGATGGACCTCCACTGGAACAGTTCTGTTAAAGTATTTTACAAATTTTGTCGAGTCTGCCATTATTACAACTTTCTTTGCAGATGAAATCAAAATGTTTTCTCGTAACAACGCACCGCCTCCTCCTTTGATCAGATTCTTCTGGGAATCAATCTGGTCTGCCCCGTCGAACACTGCATCAATTTTGTTTATCTGATCCGCGCTTATGATGTGAATTCCGTTTTGCTCTGCGACAAGCTTGATCTGCAGCGAAGTGGGAACTGCCTTTATTGAAAGATTTTTTTCCTTGACGTATTTTCCAAGCTCTTTTACAAATGCCGTTGCAGCCCTTCCGCTGCCTAACCCCAGCACGGAATTGTTCTTTACAAATTTTAAAGCGTCTTTAGACAATGCCGAAATGGCATCATCAAATGACAATTATTCTACCTCGGCTTGCTCTAATTTTGACAGCGTCTTCATTATTTCGCGTTTAATGGAATCCAAGTCGTCTTCATCATCTTCAACTTCCTCTGGATACGGTATGTTGACGGTCGGTTTTTTCTTTTTCTCGTCTTCTTTGAACTCAAGCTTCGGTGGTTCTTCTCTCACTTTCTTTTCAATATCAATTGGCTCGATTGCAGGTCTTTGCTCCTCTATTTTCTGAACTGGTTCCTGAATGATCTCCTGTCTTGGTTCGGGCTGGATTGTTTGCGATATGATTTCTGGCTGAATCTGTGGGGAAACTATCTGTGCTGGTATTTCGATTTGGGGTGTGATTAGTGGAGGGGCAACGGTAAAGTTTCTTGGAATCTCTGTTAGCGTTGTAATCTCTAATCTCTTGGCCGGTTTGGCAAATGACTGGATCAGTTCTTCAATTGTTGGTGATGTGATGATCTCCTGTTTTTGGATTGCTGGTTTTTCAGCCGGCTTTACCTCGACAGGCTTTGTCTCTGCCTTTTCGATCTCTACTTTTTTGGCCTCAGGCTTTTCCAGATGAACATTTGCAACAGAAATCTTTGACGATATCTCTGTCAACCTTCTGTCCAGTGCGGAAAGCTTTTGATCCATTAGAGTAATCAGGCCGTCCCCAATGGGACCTAGGTCTGGATACTTGCTTGCAGCTTCCAGTTTTTCAATTTTGGCCAGAATAATTCCAAGCTGGTGCTGATACCTTGAGAGCAGCTTGTCCCGCTGTACCTTTGTCAGATCAGAGCTGTCCTGATATAGCCTTGAGATGGTTTTTGTCAGGATGTCTTTTTCAATTCGTAACGTTTCAATTTGATTTTTAATGTGAGTGTTTGCGCCTAAAAGAGAAATTTTGTTTCTTGGGAATCTGTTGACTGTTGCCGCGGTGCACGCACCTGCAATGGAACTAATAACTAGAGCAATTTCTTGCATCTACGCGTACCATTTGATCCAAGAGTACTTTCGAATTCTTGCATCTGGAAAACCACAACTTGAGCACCTGTGCTGACGC
>SCVO01000003.1 GCA_004322465.1 Candidatus Nitrosotenuis sp. | reverse complement strand
GCACTGTACAGCGATTTGAGATTGTTTACCTGGTTGATTAGCTGATCAGTCAGGGTTATGTGGTAATCGGTGCCGCTGATGGAAATCTCCTTTGTGAGCATGATTCTGTCTTTTTCGTATGATGTCTTATAGTTTTCCATCTCGGAATGCGGGCAAAAAATGATTTTGATGTTTGTTGGGTCAGAATGTGATGTATTCTAGGGCTACTGCGTCGCTGATGAGCGAAAAGTGCTTCGTGTTTACCACGTATCCGTTTTTGATGTCGTTTACCGATACCCATCTGTTTGTCGAGGTATAGTGGCTTCTATCTTTAAGCTCTTTCTCAATCACGTCGATGTCGAACTCACCTTCCTCGATTTGCTGTGTGGCGAGGTGTTTTATGGTGACTAGGATTTTGTTTACCTTGACCCTGTCTCCGAACTTCCACTGCGATGGCGGGTGCTCGTCTGAGACTTCGAGTATCTTGATCTTCATTTCCTTGTTTCCAAAGACGTTGTGGCTTACCAACATTCTTTCGTCGACAAATTGTTCAAAACTCATGATTCTACTACGGTGAAAGGATAATTAAAGAATTGCCAGAGTTCCTTCGGTTGGAGCCCTTTAGGCACTCGTGGTTTTTGTGTGCCTCATCTTGAAGGGCATCGTATGATCCTCCAAGTCTAGCTTCTGGCGCTTTCCGTCAATTAGGGCATAAGTCTCGCCCTCATAACTGCAGACAAAGTCGCTGACCTGGTTTGCCTTGTTCCACACCTTGTAGAACTCTCTTAGCTCCCTTTTCTCATACAGGCTGAGGCCTATTCGCTTTTTTGATAAAAACTTGAATGCGAATATTACCTTGCGCGTGCCGTAAATCTCAAAAGTATCCGTCCATTTCAGGCACCTTTGGATTTGGTCGTACGGGACAGTCAGCGAAGTCGTGGTTCCTGACTTTGCCTCTATTGTGAATATGGTGCTGTGCTTTGTGCTTACAACCAGAATATCTGGCAGCCCCACACTCGGAGACCCAAGTCGAAACGCCTTCCAGTCGGACAACGCGTTGAACCGCTTTACCAGCGTATCCTCCCAGTTGTATCCTCGCTGGCGCCTAGTCCTTGCGATTTTTTTATTGTCCTTGACTGGCAGATCTGGCTTTGCGGTTTTGGATTGTTTTAGCAAAAGAATCGGTTTTATCGCTTTCAATGGCTTATGGTTGATTGGATTTGTTTTAGAAGACTAGGTTATTATGATATCAACAAAATTGTGAAAAAATCCGTTATTCTGGAGAAAATGTGAACCTTGGTGAGTTGTCAAACCCGCAGCTCAAAACCCTGACTTTTTGCCCGACCGCTGGCGCCTTGTCGCATTCTAGTGCGCCCATGACTCTGATCGAGTTTTCGAATTCTACCATGCAGAACAATTTGCCGTCCTTTGCAGAGTATTCTACTAGCGTTCCCGGTTCATCTGCTGTGCGCCAGACCGTATTCCCAAAGCACCGCGTGCAGGAATCGCTTGGGGGCCAGACTAATTTTTGGCATTTTGGGCACTCTGGGACTACAAACCTTCCGTTCTTTAGTTCGGCTTCGAAAATCATGATTCCAATACCAAAACCGTAGACGATGTTGCCGCAGCTGACATGTTTTGTACTAGGCCGACCTTTGGACTTTCTACCTGCCTTTTTCCCGCCTTTCCCTGCAGCTGCTTTGTGATCTCAGAAACCTGCGCAATCCCTGTTGCCCCAAGCGGATGGCCAGCGCCAATTAGTCCTCCGCGGGGGTTGATTTTTTTGTCATTTGTATTGTAAAGGTCTAAGACAAATTGGCCGGCCTTTCCTTTCTGCGTAAACCCCATGTCCTCCAGTACCATTATTTCGCATATGGTGAACGCATCGTGTATTTCTGCAACGTCGATTTTCTGTGGACTGGTATTTGACATCAAAAATGCGTCATGAGCCGCAAGTCTGGTTGACTCTATGGTGGTAAGGTCGTTTTTTGTAAAGCTTGCTGAAGTTGTTTTCTGCCCGATTCCTGAAATCCAGACTGGGACATCTGTGAATTTTTTTGCCATCTTTTCTGATGCCAGTAATATTGCGGAGCTCCCGGTGCACGGCCTTGAGCAATCCAGCAGCCTAAGATCATCCGTTAGTTTCTTGGAGTTCATTATTTCTTCTATGCTGTATTCTTTTGGGCTGTATGCGGTGGGGTTGTCCAGCGCATTTCTGTGGTTTTTTGCAGAAACGTATGCTAGGTGCTCATCTGTCGTGCCGAATTTTCGCTTGTGTGCCTTGGTAAACATCGATGCCCAAAATATCGGATGTTTGAATTCGCCGCGCGAGTCGTCCCACTGCAGGACCTGCCCTGGGCTGTCAAATCGCTCGGCGCCGACCACCAGTGCCACATCTGCAAGGCCTGACGCAATATATGAAAATGCGGAAACGGTGGCATTCGTGCCTGAATTGCAGAGATTCTCCACATTGTGGGAGATCTTGGGCGCAATACCCGACATCTCCGATATGATTGGGGAGAGGTACTTTTTGTTGTCATTTGTGGATGTCAGAACTGCGTCTATGTCGCCTTGGGAAATGTTTGGCGTTTGCTCAAACAATCCCTTTACTGCGGCAAACATTGATGACTCTATTGGGATGTCGTCTGATGAGAATTTCGTATCCGAATATCCGACTATTGCGACTCTGTTCAATTCGTATCACTTAGTGTGGATGTCAGCAGGTCGAACGACTCGTTAATGTCTCCAATCGGGTTGAACTGAATTATGGGATGAGTTATGCCTGCGTCATAGATTCTGGCAAGCTGCTCTCTTGCCTGGCTTGGCAGTCCGCATATGGTAAGTGACTCCAGCATGCGGTCTGTTACCATCTCGTGGTTTGATTTGAATCCTGATTTCAGGTATTCGCCGTGAATTTCTGCTACCTCTGATCCGAATCCGTTTTCCGCAAGAAATTTCCTATAGATGTCGCCGACCGATATGTAAAACGCGACTGTCTTTTTTGCGCGCTCTTTTGCCTTTTTCTCATCGTTTGATATGCACGTGATGAACTGGCATGCGACGTCTATCTTTCTTTTTTGCTGCATCGCACTGATTGTTTTTTTCATTTCAGATATTGGTCTTAGGTAGAATATTGCCCCGTCCGCAATCTTCCATGTCATCTCGACCATTTTCTGATTTATCGCCGCAAGATAAATCGGGATGTCTTGTCGCGGCGGCTTTGCCAATAGCGTAAACCCCTTGAGGGAAAATATCTCTCCGGAATAGTCTATTTTTTTCCCAGAGAGCGCAAGTCTGATTATTTCCACGTATTCCTGCATCCGCCTTAGGGGTTTTTCAAACTTGGCGCCGTGCAGGTCTTGCACGATTGGCATGCTGCTTGTCCCAAGCCCAAGGATCAGCCTCTTGTTGGATATCGTGTCCACTGTTGCGGCGCCCATTGCAATAAGGGCCGGGCTTCTGGAATAGATGTTGATAATCGACGAGCCAATCTTTGCCGAGTCTATTTTCTGCGAAACCGCGCTGAGCATTGCAAAGTTCTCCATTCCCCACGTCTCAGGAACCCACAGCGCCTCGATGTTTCTCTTTGATAGTTTTTGCGCGCAACTCAAAAGGTCCTCAATTGACAAAAGCGAGCCAAGGCTGTATGATAGTTTCATGGTGTGGCTAGGCAAAGCCTCTGTATTTTTTAAGAGTTTCTGAGCAGTCGTCTAGGTCCTTGTGGGAATCAATTGAAAACCAAAACGAGTCCTTGAACTTTACGCCGTTTAGCTTTCCCTCCTTTGCGTATTTGAGAAACGTAGTCTTTTCTATTGCTCCGCTTGTGGGCAGTTTCTCAGCTACGTTCCTGTCAAGGTGATAAATTCCTGCATTCATCCAAACGTTTGGCACTGATTTTTTCTCTCTGAACTCCGTTATCTTGTCTTCTTGTATGGATACGGTGCCGTACTTGGTTTTCAGCTCCACTAGTGCGATAGAGTTTTTCTTTTTGTACAGTTGTTTAATGTCGATATTGGTGATTACGTCTCCGTTTAGGACTATGAACGAATCGCCCTTGATCGTCTTTGCAGCTTTTTTAATTGCGCCGCCTGTACCGAGTGGTTTTTTTTCAATTGAAAATCTTATCTTTGAGCCGAAATTTGATTTTCTTTCAAGATAATCTTCAATCTGCCCTGCCTTGTACCCTGTGCAAATTATTATTTGGTTTACTCCGAATTTTCTAAGGTATCTTATCTGCCACTCTATGATCGGTTTGTTGTTTATTGGGATGAGCGGTTTTGGGATGTAGTCTGTGAGCGGTTTTAACCTGGTGCCTTTTCCGCCTGCAAGAATAATTGCGTCCACGACTTTCAGACTGGTTTAGGTTTTTAAAAATGTGTCATCTGTAAAATTGGATTGTGGATAATGCCATAATTTTGCTCTGTTTTGCTTGCAAAAATTTTGGTATATGCAATCTTTTGGGGGCTGTTTCTTGCTAATACGACCACGCATAAGGCTGGACGGTAAAAAAACAACAAAGGAAGCACTAACCCAAGAAATAATGAGCCTTCTTCGGGGAACTTCGGCTAGGCGTCCTTATCCACTGTCTGTTACCGAGATTGCAAAGACTCTGGGCATCTCGCGCGAAACTATCTACATCTACATAAGGCAAGCCAAAGACCAAGTTCCAAGGAAGGAAAATGGCAGAATCGGTCTACCCAAATCAGAGGACTGGGCTTTCCGAAATTTCAACAAGATGCACGATATAACCAAAGATCCGCTTGTCTCTGAGTGGATGGATGATCTCATAACGAGGAGGAGTGGCAATCCAATTGTAACTTGGAGGGCGCGAATTCGCTCCCTAGAGGCAGTGTGCAACACATGCAGAATAAACCCGTCTGATCTACTTGTATCAAATAGACAAACTGAGAAAATCCTAAGAGAGTTTGCACATCACTGTAAGCAGGGAAAACAGGAAAAGGATTCACGTGGTAAAAGACACAGCGCAAACATTTCTGGTACTGTGTATCATCGAGCACAGGCAATTCGAGATTTTTGCGGTTTTTACGACATGATTTGGAAGCGTGGAGTAAGAGGAGTGATGTCGCAAAAAACAATCAACCATGGAAACTATGCGGATGTTCGGCTTTCAAGCGAAGATCTGGAAATTGCAGATAAATTCATCAAGGAAAGATTTGGGCTTGATTCTGATGTTTACCGCTGGTTCTGGATTGGGATAGAATCATGCGCGAGGTTTTCCGCACTGTATTCAATGACACTCGACTATACAAAACACGTCAGCGACAAGACTGGAAAAACTACCTACATAATGACTGTGTATGAGTCAAAAACCAGAGATGTACGCGGTGGCAAATGGTACAAGTATGTCACACGACCTGATGCGCAAAAAAGCATCGATTTCCTAAAGCAACGCGGTGGCACAAGAATTCATGAATATGATGAATCTCTCAGAGAATTTCAGAAAATGCTTTCTTCCTCACTATCTGAAATTTATCGACATCTTGGTAAAACAAGCGATTATTTTTTCAATCATCCAACTCATGTTTTACGGCATATTGGTGCCCATTATTGGCTGTCAAAGAAGGATTACAATTATGGTTTGGTGGCTGAGATAGGCGGATGGAACACGATAGATGAATTGAAGAAAAGCTACGGTTTGATTCCGCCTGAGAGGATACTTGAGATAATAGAAGAATAACCTTCAAACAAGTTTATTGATAATGAGTAAAAATGATTTACCCCAGATTTACTCGTGGGTTTCTGCTATGTTGTCGTAATGCTTAAGATCAAAAAGTTTCACTGAATAATTGTGGCATTACCAGACTATGACAAAAATCGAAAGAAAAAACTACGAATTCAGGCACTACTGATAGGCATAGGTGGCATAATTGGAATTTACTTTCTATCGTCATTTTTCATTGATACCTATAGATCATTAGATCCGCTAGGACAGGCTCATCTCTCTGAATTTTTTGGTGCAATAATTGGAATTGTAATTCGTTTTGTTAAGAGGAAGTTCAAAACAGAACAACTGGAAAACTTTGATTTATTGATGTTGATTATGATCGCGGTTATTGCTGGTCATACTCTGATTTCTGCCTTGTTAAGCCCTATGCTGATAATTGTTTTTACTATTATTGCTTTAGTAATCTGGTTTGTATTTTTCGGATTGGTAAGAATTCTTGGTGATGAAAAAAAGATAACAAAAGTAGAGTTTTGGAATATGTTTCTTATTTTTATTGGTTTAACAATAGTGATAATCGTTGGTTTTGATATTGTCAGAGTGTATGATTTATTCAAATCATTGTCAATATGACTGTAATAAATCAGCGCAATCATTACAACGTCAAACTTCTTCATGGTTATGGAATTTCAATCAATATAAAAAATAATCAACTAATCCTCAAAAATGGTCAAAATGACATTTACCAGAATGTCTGAAAAAATGAATAATTCAAAAGAGAAACATCATACGTAAAATTCTAAATATTAATACTGGTGAAACTTCTCAATTTGTTTTGTCGTAAGTTTGTTGCAACCTCATCAGAAATTTGTTTAAGCTTCATAGATACATCGTCTATTCTCAACGTACCATATGTTAGAAATTTTGGGTTCATTACATCGTGTTTTTTAACGGTATTTTTCCATTCGGTTTCAAAATTACCTCTGATCACATCACAATAAATTAGAATACAACCAACCATGAACAATATTTCACCAAATCTAGTTGGAAATTGGCATTCATCTATTATTTCGTTTACCGTTCTCTTAAATCGTCTATCACCTTCTTGAATGTGTGCAATGTATTGATGACGAAGTTGGGTTATGGGTTCTTGAAATTTAATTATCGGTTCCCAACATTGTTTAAGCGATTCATCTACTACCTTGATTTTAGGATCTTTGATGAGATCATTTCTGACTTTAATGAAATTATAAAATTGAACTATCATATTTTCTCGTATTACTGCACGAAATAGTCTTTCAGATGATGTACCAATAGGTAGTTTTGGGAATTGATCATACATAACACGTAGTTTAATTCGTATGAGCAGCAATCGTAAAAAATTTGATTCTCGTTTACTCAATTTCATAACATGATTAACGAATAGGAATTATATCATAATTCACTTTTTTGTTCACACTGTTTACAGTTTATTTCTTTAAATTCGTAAAATAGCATTCAGATCTTCTTCTATTTACTCTCCAAAGCGTTCTATTGGCTATTCCATAATCATGTTTTTCTCTTATGTGTTCCATAAGGTCTTTCTTACGAAAGTCGAACATTGTATAATGTCATGTGTGTTATGCATTCTTTGTTATGCTTAGAGCATTACGCTAGTTAGGATTTGTTAGACAATACTAATAATTTTGATAAATACTAGAAAACTATCTATAAAAAGGAGGTTTCTCTTTTCTAGAAATAGAATCTGCAAGCAAAGTTATTCCAGATGCCAACATTCCGAGTCCTATACTGGTATGTGCATAACCAAGATTTCTTAATGCTTCACCTTTTTTATCCTCAATGTCTTGTTTTATCTCTGCAAATGATTTCAGAATATAGGCAGTTTTTGTATCATCTACTTCAAAAATCGATTCAGGTATAAGATAATGATCTGTTTTGTTGTTAATTTTTGTTGAGAATTGAATATAATATTTGCCCGGTTTAGTTAGAATACGATGAGTAAAACTACTAAAATTACACTCTGTTTCAATTTCACCATCAGTTTTTTTTATTTGTGAACATGATTCAGTTGTATTAAATTTCACATAAAATATGTTATTGTAACGAAGTGTGTACACATCATTAACTTCTTTTGTTTGTTTTCTATAATCACCATCAGGGTCCGAGAAATAATGTAGTAGATCTTCATGAAATATGTGAGCAATTAGTTGTTGAGGGATTATTTTGGAATTTGCAGAGATAGTTAAACCAATATCATTTCCGACTTGTAGCGGGTCAAGATCAGATTGAAATACAGATTCATTCTCAAGCCAGTTTACAGAAGGGTTTGGATCACCATAATCAATTCGAGTATAATTTACAAATTGTTTATCTGGAATTTGGTAATATTGATCAAAAAGAGATGCTATGTTTATCTCCAATAACCCTATTGCTATGAAAGGTATGCTTATTACTAATATTGAAATTCCTAAAGAACATTTTAATTCGTTTTTAACATAATAGTTTGATTTTATTCTACTCATTCAATAACTGATTCAAAATTTACAAGATAGATAAAACTTGTTACTTGTGTTGTTGATTAAAGTAACCATTTATGATATTGTTGAATGCTTTAACATTGCGAGCAAATTCGGTTAGCTCTTTTTCATCGTCTTTGTCATAAGGCGCAGGCTGAATGATTTGCCATAATTTGAGCTTGTCGTGCGTAACAATTTTCTCTATTTTTCTTGAGTGGGATTTAGCATGGAACCAACGAGAAGAAGCACTCCACAATCCAAACGCATTAAGATCAAAAGATCTTACCATACCACCAACTGATTTTTCAAATTTCTTTCTTGTTTTTTCCAATTTATCTAAAATGTACTCCTCATCTACTTTTTCAGCATGTGCACATAACGCAAGATATTCAATTAAAAGTCGTAATTGCATATGACTTGAGGCAATGTTTCCACTCAATATGGAAATATAGATGCCTTGGGAAAATGGCATTAACGCATTAAAAACAAAGTATGCTTTTGGATCCTTGGTAAAATCTCTGCCTTGCAAATAGTCAATTGCGTCAAGCATTAACTCGCTTATTTCAGAAAATATTTTCTTTCTTTTTTTATTGGAATTGAGAAATTCTTCATTTTCTTTTATTATTTTAATTATGTGATTATAGTATGCGTTTTCTTTACCAGATGGATTATCTTTGTTCATAACTTGGATTTCAGTTTGTTGTTTGTAGAACTCCTACTAAATTGTTTTAATAATGTAAAGTTCAACTGTTTTAGATGAGAACTCTCAATGCACAATGACAATACAAAGAATTTTGACGAATTAACTTTAATTGTAAAAGCAAGAATGGATAGCAAAAATGACTTAATTAATTGGTTAAAAAGAAACTTGGAATTAAGAATTCCCAAAAATACCTCTTATGACAAAATTTTTTCTATATTAAAGGAAAAGGATAAGGAACATGATTTTTCAATGAAGTTCTCACATTGTAATACATTTGATGAAATAATCGATAAAAACGAGATTAATGATGCATTACATATTTTCTCAAAAGATGAATTAATTTTATTTGCAAATCAACTAAGTCATAATCAGAAAAAATGGAAATATGATAAATCCACATATCTTAGTATAATTAAGAGTATTCTAAAAAATACTAAAAAACAAGATTTTAGAAATTTATTTCCTAAACTTATTCTAGAGAAAAAAATCTCACCAGTCATCCAATATTATAAGTCTGTGATAGGTCCACTTGGCATCACAAGAGCCAAAGAGGATAGAAAATCTATAACTGCCGATGAACTTGTTTCGTTGTTATCTGACTACATAACCGACGACACTTTTGATTTATTTTTAAAAAATGTAATAGATGTTAATGTTGATTTGTTAAAGAATCTTAATGAAAAATTAATGCTCTTTGCCGTACAGCAAATATTGCTAACAAATTATACGATGAGTGAGATCTCAACTATTTTTAACAAATTAGTTGGTGATAAAATTATTAAAATTAATGAAGTAAAACGATATTGGGGTTATACAATCACTCCTTGTGGATTAATTGTTGATACTGAATCAGATCCCATTCAGAATCTGGTAAATGTACTAATGAATAAAATCCCGAATAATGAATTAGATGAAGAATTAATCAAAGGTGGATTTGCATCTGGACCGTTATCTGATCGAGTTTATGGCTTATGTGTGAATGAAAAACCAGAACAGATTTTAGACAGGGAGTTTGGAAAATCAGATTTAAAACAGTTAGCAAGATCTTTAGGACTTGCTAATGTTGATGAAATAAGCGACAAAAATGCACTAAGTCAATATGTAATGCTTAAACTTGGGTTTACATTACCTCAAACCCCTTGGGGCATATTGAATTACTGCATAGATCTTGAACGATATAAGACAGAACTCAATAATTCTACGGGAGATGAGATTGGAATAATAACTAAGGTCTACGTTATTATTGAGAAAATGTTAAAAGATTTAATTTATTTTTATTCATTTATTGTAGTGACTGATCTTTTTATGAAGAATTATGTTGAAATTATAGATGAGAAAATTAATGAGAGAATAAGAGAAAAACTTTCTTTAGATGCAGATGTTTCTAGATTAACTTTGGGTAAATTATTGAATTTATTAAAAAAACTAAATAGTATTGCAGAACATGATGATGCAATTAAAAAATTTTTTGAGACTAAATTATACCGGAAAACTTTATTTCCACATGACGAACTTACAGAATTGGGCACTATAATCGACAACAGGGCAAGATTTACTCATGATTATGATTCTTCAAAGAATCCATCGAAATTACTTTCACCACTCCAAATTATTGAATCATCAGTTAGAATAATGAAAAAACTATATGATGAAAAAATTTACCCTGTTTCGTTTAACGTATTGAGAGCGATATCTAATCAGTATAATGTTAATTATTATGAAGTTATTTTAGAAGATGGTAATCAAATAACTGTTGTGACAGATCATCTTGACATTGATAAATCTTGGCTAATGATCAATTTTACTGATAAGATAGCCATAAAACCAATCATTGTGGAACGATTCTGGTAAAAATACTCTCATAACAAACATCTTTTAAATTTTAATGGGTGTGGAGACGTAACTTTTGTAATCCCTACTGCAATTCTTACAAAAATAATCTCTACGTTTGAATTAATCTGATTGCAAATATTTTACATACCAAAACGGTTTGGGTTTGATATCCATTTTCCAATTTCAATGATGAACTTCCAAACATCTTTATCTGCATCAGCATTTATAGAGTCCAATTTATTCAGAATGTTTGCAACCCATTTCATTTTATCTCCCGCTCCAACATTCAATGTTTTTAACCATTGTTCTAATTCCCCAATGTCAATTACAAATATCCCAAATTTTGCTAATTCGCTTACAAATTTGTAGGATCTTTCACATGATATGTCATCAAGAAATGGTAGCCCCTGCCTCGTAAATGGATCCGGCTGACCATCTTTTTTTATCTTTTGTAATTCTGTAAGTAAAAATCGTCGTTCTTCTTCAAAATGTTCTATCTCTGAATTGGGCACATTTAGAATTTTTAATCGCTCTCGCCACTGGTTGCTTTGTATTTTTACTATATCAAGATCATAAATGCATGCTGACGGTATCCCTATCTTCCTAAGTGCTCCTGCAATTCTATGCATATCGTCTTTTCCATGCGAATTTAAAAATACGACATCGTCGATGTTTTTTTCTATTGATTGAAGTTTGCGGTTTATTTCATTATAAAAAACTCGATCTCCGTCACTTTCTGTAATGATTGCCGATTTGTGAAATAATGCATTTAATGTGTCAGTTGATCTTAGTAAAGGATCTCTCATAATTTTGAGAACATCACTGACATCAAGTTCTTTGACAGTTCCAATCTTTCTATCATAAGAAAGACGAATTATTTTTACATGCGTTGAGCTTTCAAGACATCCCATTAGGAAATCTGCACTGTGAGTGCTAGCAATTAAGGAGCCTTTCCGTTCCTCAGCAAATTGAGTTAGATATTTTCCTAAATGATTAGCTTGTGGAGGATGAAGAAAAGCCTCTGGTTCATCTATGAGCATAATTTTGTGAGGTAGACTGGCTACTGCTAGAAGCAGACCAACAAATGCCTGTGTGCCGTCTCCAAATTCTGTGATCGGAATTGCCTTATGAAAAAAATCAACTGCTTCCTTGCTTAGCGATGTTTCTTTCTCGCTTGAAATTTCATCCGGACTCATTTTGATATTTAATGTTCCAGAAGTTGCTTCGATGTAGCAATATAATCCAAATTCGTTTTTTATAATATTGCGTATTTTTTCTCTTTCAGTGTTCTTAGTAAATAAAGATGCAAAAAAATTTTCAGGATGAGTGAGATTTCCAATCTGTTTTGAGTTGAGTAAATTAAATCTGGTTCTTCCGTCTAATCTTACTGTAAACAAGCGAGTGATGGCTGGTAATACAGAATCAAATGAAATATTTTGTAAGACCTTTTTTGTATAAGTTCGTTTAATGGTAAATTGGAGTGGGCGACCATCATTTTTAAGATCAGGCGCAGAGATAACTACTTCATCAGGATCCGCCGTGGGATCTGGAGATTCTTTTCTAAATTCATTTATCATGCTATCGATTTCTGTTTCGGAAAGAGGAAAATCGAAGCTAATGTTGTTTAATAGCTTCACATTACTTTTTGTAGTGAAAAAATTATCAAGATCACGAAGAATTTGACTTTTTCCTGAGCTATTTGGACCTACCAGTATGGTGATATTTTCTAGTGAGATTTTAATGTGTGAGTCCTTTGTATAAAGATCTTGTTTAAAAGTAAGATCTGAAACTTTGAATGGTCCGTTCATTAATTAGCACCGCGCAACTTTATCCGTTTCCTCCTCACCGTATTGTCATAATTGCCATTCAATTTTTGTTTTGGGGTTATTCGCATTTGAAACCATTATCTTGAGTTCAAAATTCTAACCCTTTCTACATTTGCTTTGAATTAGTTATAAAATGATGTGGATCTGGAGAATTTGGATAAGAAATTTAGGAAAATTAGTGATAAAGTCTTGGATTTGAGACCTAGGGATGTAAAGAAGGTGGGAATTTCAAAACAGACGTTATGGAATGTTAAGGAAAAAATCGGACAGAATCAATTTAACAGAATTTCAAATAAAATAAAAGTTCAATTAGTTTGTCGTCTTGCTAACCTTTGAAATATGGAAAAATTTAATGAAGATTTTGAAATAGATGGATATTGGTGGTTTCCAGAAAAACCAGACAACAAAGTAGCCGGCACTCTTTATTATTCATCAGACGCTATGCGACTGGAATTAATGGGCACACTAACTGATGTGAAACAGCATCTAAAACAATTCGAGTATCCAATAATTCATGGTATCTCTACTAAAGGTCAACAGATAACGCTCCACAAGTGTTATGCATCTAGCTTTTCCATGGGCTACCCATCATTTGCAACGTCGAAATATGCCATCCTTCAACTATTCATTGGACTTCATTTTCAAAAAGAAGATAATATCAAATTCAACAAAGTTTACGCGTATTTGACACATTTTGATGAATGGATGGGAGTATCAGGATTTTTTACAGAACCGAATTCAATAAAAGAAAATGATTTTCACATATCTTATTCACCGCCCAAAGAAATTAAGTTTGAAATAGATACAAAATTCGCAATTTCAATCTGGTTTGGTTTTAATATGCATACTGAAAATATGGGGGTAAAAGAACAGAGCATAAAACAAAACATATCCATAAGCATAGATGCAAAAGAGGAATTACAATTTGCACAATTCATGAATATCTTAGCAGATATTCGTAACTTTCTAGGTCTTGCATGTCTTAATCCAATTTATCCATTAGAAGTAAAAGGCTTAACAAAATCAAATGAGCAGAAATTTGATACTTACACGGTACAATCTCCAATTTCAATATATTTTCAGCAATATAAAATGCCAAAACAGATCAAAGAATTACCGTCAATGCACATGCTTTTCACATACCGAGACATATCTGATGACATAGGACATTATTTTAGAAGATGGTTTGAAAACAAATCAATACTTGAGCCAATTTATAATTTGTATTCCGAAATATTACATAGTCATGGAATGATGTTAGATCAGCAATTTCTTCTCCTCATGCATGCTGTAGAAGCATATCATAGAAGAACGTCTAATGAGACTGAAGTTGATACCGAATCTCATGAACAACGCATATCTGCAATAATATCAGATGTACCAGACAAATACAAAGAATGGTTGAAAATAAAATTACAATTTAGTAATGAATTATCATTACGAAAAAGATTAGATTCTTTACTAAACCAATTCCCATTTGTTTTAGAAGATTTTGATAAAGAAAGTAAACCATTTACTAGTAAAATAGTCGACATTAGAAACTATCTTGCACATTATTCAAACAATGCAAGACCAATACTTGAAGATGGTCACAAAATATTTGAGATTTGTCAACGTCTTAAGTTACTATTAGAATCTGCCTTACTGTTTCAGTTAGGTTTTGATAATTCAAAAATTGAACTTTTAATAAATAAAAGTAAGTTTCGCAAAGGATTGAAGGACAATGTCTCGATAAAGGATTGATAAAATTCGTATCTTAAACATGCCTGATCCAATTAATGACGAATGGATGAATGCTACTGTAAAAATCGTTAACCAAGATGGTAAAACAGGAACTGGTTTCTTAATTAACAATGGATCAAAAAAATTTCTAATTACCAACAAACATGTGTTGCATAAAGAACAAACAGGAAGAGAATCTGCCACTATGGTAGATCTACATCTAAATGTTTTTGAAAATGGAAATATTGTAGGTAAACAGATTCAATTTCCATTACAAAATGGTAGTACAAAACTCTGGAATGAGCACCCGGATCCTGATGTAGATGTTTTAGTAATAGATGTAACAACAATTTGTGGATCAATTACAAATCTTGCCACCAGACCCATGATATCATCGCTGATCTGTACTAAGACACAATTACAAAGATTCAACATAATAAATGGACGTAAAGTAATTGTTTTGGGTTATCCGTTAACGATAATGCAAGCTGGAAATAATCGTCCACTTAGGATATCTGGTGCAATAGCTAGTGATATTGGCAATCCCGTTTCATATCCTCGGTTTAATTCTGTTACAAGTAGAGAAGAGCAAAAAATCATTCGAGGTTTTGTAATTGAAAGTAATGCGAGGTCTGGATCCAGCGGAAGCCCGGTTATACTAGAACCTATGGTTAATTTTTTCGGCGGAGAGCAAGATACAATTGGAAAACCTCTCCCACCCCTACTACTAGGAATAATTTCAGAAGAAAGGCTAGCAGTTATTCAAGCAGTCACTGGAGATGAATTAGCTTCATCTCACTTGATTGTAGTATATGACGCTGAAACAATTCTCGATGTGATAAATTTATTTTAAATACTCATACCATGGCTCAATCTATCAATTATGAATCCCCCTGCCAAAACAATTAACAGATTTATCACAAACATCGCATATCATTTTTGTGTAATCTTCAGTAACATACTGTGCAGTTTCTTTTTTGAATTTTTTACCCAGAGAAAGTTTTCCTTTCTTACAATGTGGGCATGGATCTCCATATTCATATCCTATGGATCTACCTTCTAGATGTTTAGAATCTCGATTTGCAAAATACAATTGCATCTCATGAAAAATTTCACTCGTTAGACCATAAGAAAACTCGACTATCTCTAATGGAACCATGCTTATTGACATAAATGTTGAATCCTTTCTCTCTTCCAAAAATATCCTATTTTTTGTCCCAGCTTTACTCTCATCTAAAATTTCATACTCGATTTCATTAGGCGGATGTAATGTGTATCTCACCTTTACCTTTACATGTGAAATATCCATACCTAATGTCATGTTCCACATTTCTTCAGTAATTATTGTACTTCCTTTACGCTCAATTATGTCAAGTTTTGCGCAGTATTTTGGATACCTCTCGGGATATTTTTCAAGATCACTAAAATAATCAAATGCTTTCAAAATTGGGACTGCACGGTCTGTAGTATATCGAGCCATGATGAATAATTACATATTCTAGAATTTTCATTTTTTGGTGTTCAGTTTGAAATATTGTAGATCGATTTACGCATAAAATACTAAAAAGGTCAAATGAGTGGTCTCTGTCTACCCGAATTTCCAAATTTCAATAATTTTTCATAGAAAAAAGGTCAAATGGAACTATTTTTTAATTTTATTAGTATAAAATGAGTAATTCAACAAATTATATCTATGTTATTGCAAAATGGAGATTCTATGGAAAACTTCTAGTTCCAACATCTAAAACTAATTTATTTCAAACCATAGGCAAAAAAAAGAAAATAACCGATTATGCGTCCTTGACTCAGGGAGAACCTGATTTCGGCATATCATCCAAACCATCAATTTTAACTTTGAAATTAAAAATTTCTAAAAAAGATGATGCCCTAAAAACAATTTTTGAATTCACTGAAAAATTCCTAACCACAATGCTTCTATCTGCGAATATAGATGCACTCACAAAACACCCGCCAATTACAAAAAGGGTTGATCCTTCAACAACTAATGTCGCAAATTTTATTCTTGCAAAAGGATTTAGGAAGAAAAAGCATTGGCAACCTGTAGATCATTTTGCTTTAGGTCATAGTCTAATTAGCGGAACGACGATCGAAGGATATGCTATTCTTACCGACAATGTAGTAAATCAAATTAAAAATTATTCAAAGAACATCACTAATCTATGCAAAAATGAGAAAAAATCTGTTGAACTATACAAAATTGGAAGTAAATTGATGTATTTGTGGCGGATGGGGGCTTTTCTATCTTTTTATAAAATTATTGAAATCTATCTAGAATCAGAATATAAGAACATAATCTTACAAGATTACCGAACTAAATTAAATTTTCAAGGAAATAATAGATCTTTGTGGAGATGTATTTCTGGGATCCAACGTATGGAGTGGATTTGTAAACATCTACATTACTTTTCGACTATACACAAGTTGGAAAGCAAACGGCGACGACGCCTAATACGAGGGCTTCCAAAATTAAGGAATAGTATATCCCACCCAGATCGAATTCCAGATGTTGATAGTGATAGTTTGAATGAATGTAGACAACTTTCTAAGTTTTTAATTGACATTCATCTAGTTTAGAATTTTTAACTGAATCAATTTTTCATTCAAAAAAGGTCAAATGTCGTCCGACTAATTCCTAAATTTTCTAGAATCATTCCAAAAAAGGTCAAATGGTGTGTCTCTATCTGTGCCCCACCAGAATTATGCTGGTGGTCAAATTTGAACCAAATTTGATAAGCCAAAACCATTTTTGGTTGAAAATTAGATAATTACCTGACATTAAGGGGGTTTGTAATGTAATGAACGCACAATTTTACATGACCCCTTGTGATTTTACAGGGTCTTGTTAGGCACAACACGTTCTCTGCTTCTAGCCTCATGTTAGGCACAAACCCTGCCCTCAAGTAACATGAGGGTAGGGGTCATGTAGGGGTCATGTAAACCTCCGTGCCTAACACAGAACATGACCTCTTGTTGTATATTGTAAGATGAAATGGAACATGAGGTGTCTCTTGTTGTGCCTAACAAGGGGTTTGTTGTTGTGATGGTGGAGAAAAACAGGCAAATTGACACTGAATTTGACAGATTGTGTCAAGTGTCAGGAACGAATTTGACGTTACCGATATTTTTAAAATCTCTGAAATTGTGTAATTCGGTTTGCTGATATGCACGACATAGCATCCATTTGCTGCCTGAAAATTAAACTAAGATTCAACGAGAAAACAGTGGAAAACTACAACGAAATAGTTTCGCAATAACATGATCGTTTTCCTTTCTCTGTCAGTCTACGACGCAGATATGACAGTTTCTCGTCGTACATCGATACGTCAAAATAATATTTAAGCCTGATCTTGTTTTTCACGAAATGAAATGTGGTTATATGCTCTCAATTTAATTACTGTTTTTTGAAAATCCGAATCAGAAGCAATGACAAAACTGGGCGAAAAAATAACGAAATACTGCGAATACTGCAAAACCCCGAAAGACTTCCAAGTAAATGAGATAAGCGAGTATGGCGAGATGTACGGCGTCTGTGAGAAATGCCATATCAGTATGAGATTAAACTAGAGCACTGATAATTTCTTCGCACGTCTTTAATATTAAAAAATTAATTCCTATCATAGGTGGACTGGGGATACCAAACCCGTGCCCCAACGACCACCCGTCCTACCCGTTAAAGCACTCGAGATCTTGCGGAGCCAGATTCCGTAACAAAAATCTGGTTCTGTCAAATTAATCAATCTTAGATTTTGCAGAACCTAAGCCTGATTACATAACAATTTGTGCATAGTTGAATATCCATTGCGTTTCAATATTAGAATCATAATGACTGGGGTTGGAGGGTAAATTTTGGTACTGTCGTCTCGTATGGCCATAGTATTGTCCGCAGTACTGTTGGTATTGTTGACTGGAGTGACCGTCCAGTCATTAAGCACTGTTAGCGCTGCCTCGTATTCAATTGACAAGGTACAGTCAGGCCTTGCAGCCTCCGACTCACTGACTAGTGGAAACACTGCGGGCATGACATTCGGGGGAACCGCGTCAATCCACGACTATTTTGAGAACTCACAGGGGCTTAACATGGGCATACGTGCGCTGCAAAGCGGCCAATGGGTTAACTATTACGCGTCTTTGCCCCAAGCGGACGCGCGTCTTTACCATGCGCATGTGACTATTTCTGATGCCATAGTGTCCGACGGAGTTTCCAACGTGGGGCTGTATGTGGAGGGCTCTGATTTCATTCCGCACGTGGGATGTGAAGCATATGCTGATTCGACTGGACATTATTGGGTTGTTGAACAGTCAAGTGATGCAGGTGCGACATACAACATTTTGTACATCACTCAGCCAAACGCCCTCCCTCAAGCTCAAGACTGCACCATCATAACAAATGGGAGCAACTATCTCAAAGTCTACATCGGCGGAAATCTTGTTTTCTCAAGCGACACCATGAACCTTGGCATGTCTGCGCCCTTTATCGTGTTTGTTCAGGATGACACGTCGTCTTCCAGCTCGTTGCACTATGCGAAATATCGTAACTATTATGCGACAACAGATGAAAACGTCCAGGTTATCAACAATCCGTCAAACGCTGCAACAGTAAAGATTGTGGATTCGTCAGGACAAGTTCTTGCAAGCTCGCCTGTGACATCTGGCACTGCCACCTTGGATGTTGGCAGGTACACCTTTCCGTTATCTGGAACAATCAAAGTATACGATTCAAGCAATTCTGTAATCACATCCAGTCCTGCAACCGTATATGGCGGCGATGCCTATTCTGTAACTGTCTTGGCTGAGACTGCGCCTCAGCCGCCGACCGGCCTGTCATCTGCCGCCGTCTCATCTTCCCAAATCAATCTCTCATGGTCTGCACCTGCCGATAATGGCGGCTCACCGATAACCGGATACAAGATTGAAAGATCCGCCGGCGGCGCATTTTCTGTCTTGGTGGCAAACACTGGCAGCACTGGAACGACGTATCCCGATACTGGGCTTGCAGCAAATACTATGTACACCTACCGCGTTTCCGCGATTACCTCTGTAGGCACAAGCTTGCCATCCAATACTGCGTCCGCCACAACTACCATGACTGTGCCATCTCAGCCACTGAACCTTGCGGCTGCCGCAGCCTCCTCGTCTCAAATCAACCTGACCTGGAATGCCCCATCAAACAACGGCGGCTCGCCAATCACAGGCTACAAAATAGAAAGATCAACGGATAATGGCTCCACGTGGGGCGTATTGGTTCCAAATACTGGTTCTATCTCAACTACATATTCCAACATCGGACTGTCTCCTAGCACCACCTACACTTATCGTGTATCTGCAATCAATTCCATAGGCACAAGCTTGCCATCCAACACCGCATCCGCTACGACTGCCTCTGTCACTGCGCCATCTCAGCCACTGAACCTTGCGGCTGCCGCAGCCTCCTCGTCTCAAATCAACCTGACCTGGAATGCCCCATCAAACAACGGCGGCTCGCCGATAACGGGCTACAAAATAGAAAGATCACCCAACGGAGGTACCACATGGGATGTAATCATTCCAAACACTGGCAGCACTGGAACGACATATTCAGATGCTGGACTGTCCCCGAGTACGACCTACGCCTACCGCGTATCCGCAATCAACATAATCGGTACAAGTCAGCCGTCAATTTCCGCATCTGCCACCACAAATCAACAACCAATCCAACCAATCACGTTATCGACATCGGGTCTTGTCGCATTTGATCCTCTGAACAACGAGACCAAAACCCGACAGGAACTTGAGGCAAGCCAGGGCTTCTGGCACTATGGCGGAAGCGCATTCTCATACTTTAATCCGCCAGCTCCTACTGATCTCTTCAAGAATTCTGATGGGCTGCACGTGGGAGTCAGCCCTCCAGTCAACGCAACATATGCTGGATACTACGGTGTGACTGGTCCTGTCGACGCCAAACTGTTCCACGCCGTGATAACGACTCCCGTTAGGACAATATCTGGCGACTTTTTCCAAAACGGACTGTATGTGCAGACGTGGGATGGAAGGATAAACTACGTTACGTGCGTTGCAATAACTAGCACTGCCGGAACAAGCTGGCACGTTGTCAGAACGTTTGGCAATTTTGATCAAGCCCTGTCGTTTCAAGTGCTCTGGTCTGATGCCTCTCCAAACCAGCCACTCACCAGAGACTGCACGATAATCACAAACGGAGTAAACTATCTCAAGATGTACATAGACGGAGTAAACGTCTACACTAACAGCACGATTGATTTGCAGATGCCAGGGCCGTTCCTGTACTTTGTAGAGCCGCAGAACTCGCACGCGCAGATGCTGTACGGAGTCTACAAGGACTTTTACATGACAAAAGACGAGACAATCGCGCTAAGCAACATACCTGCAGGATCATCGAGGGTCGACGTGCTGGATCCGTCTGGAAATGTATTGTCGACGGCATCTGTAACAAACGGTAACGCAGTACTCGATGTTGGAAGATACCACTTCCCCATTGCGGCAAACATCAAAGTTTACGATTCTAGCAATACCGTGATTGCGTCGACTTCTGCAATCTCAAACATGTATGGCGGAGACGTCTATTCTGTCAGATAAAACAAAAACGCAGATTGCGGGTATTTTTTTAACCTAGAAAATCTTTATCGTTTTGCCAAAGTAAAATCCGAAAAGAGTAAGGCCTATGCTCCAGATGCACGAGCCTGCGAATGTGTAGACAAGGAATTTTACTGGCCTCATCCCCAGCACGCCTGCGGGAATCGATATCAGTTCTCTTAGAACCGGAACCATTCTGCAAAAAAAGACCATCTTCTCCCCGTATTTCTCAAACCACCGCTCAGCCTTTGCCAGGTGTTTTTCTGAAATTCTTGTATGTCTTAGGTGCTTTAGAATTGCGTCTCGCCCAAGCTTTAACGAAATCACGTATAGTGCTATGGATGCAACCGTGGCCCCAGCCCCGCCTGAAATCCCGACCAGCACAACCTCAAACGGGCTCATGTGGTTCTGGGATGCGACAAAGCCTGCCAACGGGTAGAGTGCCTCGCTTGGTATTACCGGTACTGTGGTTGCAATTATGGCGCCTATGAACACCCCGCCATACAGATAGTCCGACACTAGCGAAGTTATCCATTGCACCAGCGCTTGTATTTCTAGCAACTTTCGTTCTCAGTTAGGTAGTAGTGAAGTTCCGTATAGCATTCTGTACAATATTCCTGATCCTTGGTGTGCGTGCACTCGTATGTTTTGTTTGTATCTTTGTTGCATTTGGCGCAGACTGTCATGTTATTTTCGGATTTTTACTATTCCAAGTCCGATGATGAATGCGCCTACTCCGATTAATGGCACGGATTCGGCAATTGCGTTTCTTCCGGTACTGGCAGCTTCTGCCGAAGGCGGCATTGAAATTACAACTGCGCCTCCGACTATAATCAGAATTCCTGCCACGAGAAGCATCACTCCAAGCGGCTTTGATGATTCCTTTCTTGATATGAAAAATCCTATTATTGGCAATATCATTGCGGGGCCGCCAAGTGCAATTCCTCTTATTTTGTGATCAAACTGCAAAAATCCCTGCCCAGTTCCGCCGCCTACGGCAACGTCTATTCCGTATGTAACAAGCAAGGCTATTGAAATTCCTGTAATGATTAGGGCCGCTTTTATTGCCATGATTCGCCGTCAGTTTAATTAACTAATAAACCGTGCTAGTTCCGATTATTCTACAAACATCATTCATGCTTGTCCCGGACTGGTCACTTGAAAGTCGTCTGAATTATTTTCCGAGTTCTAAAAGTTCTTTGGCAGTCTGATGATGAATGTTGTTGGGTTGTTCTTTGCCACAATGCTTCCGCCGTGCTGCTCGATGATTTTTCTACAAATTGACAAGCCAAGCCCCGTTCCTGTCTGCTTTGTTGTGAACAACGGCTCAAATATTTTTGATAGCGCATCCTGCGGGATTCCGGGGCCGGAATCCTCAAACGCAATTATCGTGTTCGCGCCATTGTCAAGTATTCTTACGTTGATTATTCCCTTGTTGTTGATTGCCTGCGCGGCATTGACTAAAAGATTTGTGAACACCGCCTCCATTTTTACAGTGTCCACGTTTATTTTCACTTCGCTGCGTTCTACGTTAATCTTGATATCGTTTGAAAAGTTCCCGTCCAATATTGACTGGTTGATCAACTGTGTGATCTGGCATGTCTGCAAACTGAGTTGTGTTGAGCGCCCGTACTCCAATACGTCGTCTACCTGATGCGAGATTCTTTCTATTGCCCTGTGCAGCTTGCCGTAGTAGATGATTTTTTCCTCGAGCCGGATCTTTTGCTTGTTTTCCATTACCTCGATTACGTTTTTGATTGTGGATAGAGGGTTTTTCAGGTCGTGCGCCATTCTTGACGCAAGCTCGCCAATTATCGCAAGCTTTTGTGACTTGATCAGTTCGTCGGTTTTTTCGTTTACCTGCCTCTCCAGCTGATCTCTTCGAAGCTCAAGCTCTTTTTCTTTTAAGACTACTTTTTCCAAATTCCTTTTAAGATCAAGCGACAGCTGGCTGTTTTCTTTTTTCTGCCTTTCTAATTCCTGATTGCGTTTTTCCAGCTCCTCGTTTTGTATGCTCAGGTTTGTCGTAAGGTCTTGCAAAAATTCGATTTTTTCTTTCAGCCCAAGATTCATCTTCATTACCTCATTGAATCTGGCGTTGGACTGGTTTGCCAGCTCCTGCAGCTGGTTTCCCCTTTCCTCGACTTCGATCTTTGCCAGGTCCAGCTCGCTTATTGTCTTTCCAGTAAAACCTGAGAACTTCTCAAAGTAGGATGCTTGGTCGGACATCTGATTTTTTACGACTCACTTTTGGTATTATCCTGTGTCTGTCGTAATCAAACAAACAAATTTGAAAAACTCATCCAGCATACTTTGTCATGCTAGCGAAACGCGCCAAAGACACTCATTATGATGTCGCCGTAAACCAGCTGCAGTACAAACCCTGCCGTTATGAATATCATGTATGGGATGCCGGGAGTAACCCACGTGTCGCTTTTCTGGCAAAACGCCGTATTCTCTGCATGCTGTAGCCTGAAATTTAGTTTCTTTTGGTTCCCGACTTTTTTCTCAATTGAAAAGCTGAACTTTGGATTTGCCGCCCTGTATCCTATGAACATTGCGATGATCTTCTTTTTCGTTGTTTCGTTAAAGCCCTCAAAAATGTCGTTCTTTGTTGCAAGCAGCGCCGCATTTCTTGCGACGTTGATAATCATTGGGACTATTGACATAAGAACAGCGTTTGTCAGTGTTGTAAACGGAGTTATCACGTTCGTACTCATGGTAATGCCTGGCGCAAGGACTGCAAGCACGATTAGTGCAAAGGCGTCAGCTCCGCCAAACAGGCCAACCCTCCACACCACGAGTGCAAACGGCGCAATGATTAGCGCAATTCCTACCTTGGGCAGCTCCTGACTCAGATCGGTTCCGAGCAGGACCACTGCAACCCCTATTGCGCCAAAAATTATCCAAATTATGTCGTTGATTTCTCTTTTTTTGATGTCCGATGCGGTGGCAATCCCAAGCATTCCGACTGACAGGATGATCCTAATTTGATCTAGGTATGCTAGTTCTGCCATCGCCCTTCGAATTCACTGAAATTGGAGATCATTTAACGGTAAGCTTGAATTTTTTGTCTAAACCTAGTCTGCATGGGCGTCTATTTTGCAATTTTTTTCATTGGCTCGATTGACTTTGAGCGCTTCCAGAGGTGCTCGCAAAGACTGTACATGTTGTTTGTCATCTCTGTGGAATTGCTGTCCAAAACCGAGTCGTTATCGTCATTCATGTCCATTGTCTCGTTGAATCCGCCCGACATTATGACGTGCCTCTGGTCCTCTACTACCATTCTGCTCTTTGATGGGAGCTTGCCAACTCTAATTTCGGAGGCGCCGAGTTTTGCTATGATTGCAAGCGTGCTGGAATTGTCGCTGTCTGTAATTATTCTGATGTGGAACCCTTTGTCCTTGCAAATCTTGATTTTTTCCGGTATTGCGGTGTGATACATTCGCATGAGATCTTTTTCTGTGGTGACAATGTATATCGTTCCCGTCGACTCTTGCAGCATTTTTCCAATTCTGGAGTAAATGTTGTGCCTTCCCTGAATTATTGAAACCGTTGGTGTGTCGCTTGACGGCTGCTTTCTTGTAATGTCTTTTAGATCTACTGCGAGCTTGCTTGCAATCTTTTGCATCGTGATGAATTCGTTTTCCTTGCGGTTGATGATGTTTGTAAGCGCCTCCTGCGGCTCGATTGGTTTGCAAATTATGGGGTTTGTGAGGGTTGTCGTGATCAGTCCGGAGCTTCTTAGCTTCTCAAGGGCGCGGTATGCCTTGCCTCTCTCTATTTCCAATTTCGCGGCAATGTTGCCAACTGAAAGTGGTCCGACTTGTAGCAAGCCAATGTAAATTTTAGAATCAATCTCGTCAAGGTCAAAGTGCTTTAGCATCGTAATGAGTTCGTCTTTGTTGTGCAAATTACAAAACTGAATTGTAAATCCAGTATATTAGCTTGAGGGTGGGAAAGTTTTCATTTTATTGTGCTTATGGCTAAAATTAAGTTGAGCTCGGGACGACCTTGTCTTTTATTGTGCTAACGGATTCCAGCAGCCCGCTTATTCCAAGTGTGTCGTCTGCATCAACCAAATTAAAGTGGCCGAGTTTTCTCTGCGGCTTTGATTCTTCCTTGCCGTACATCTTGAGGTAAAAATTATCCATCTTGATATCTGGCATTTTGTATTTTCCTTGAAATCCGTCAGGACCCAAAATGTTGTACATGATTGTTGGGTGAATCAGCGCAGTGTCCCCAAGCTCAAGGCCGATTATTGCTCGCAAGTGCTGCTCAAACTGCGTCGTCTTGCTTGACTGCAATGTGTGGTGGCCAGAGTTGTGCACGCGCGGGGCAATCTCGTTTATCAAAATTTTGTCCTGCTTTGTCACAAACATCTCTATCCCAAACACCCCTGCGCCGTGCAGCACCTGCATGGTCTCCTTTGCTATCTTTTCTGCCTCCAACGCAACTTGCTTGGTGACTCTTGCGGGCGCAATTGTCATCTTCAAAATATTGTTCTCATGAATGTTCTCGACAAGTGGATACGTCGCAATCTGCCCTTTGGTGTTTCTTGCAGCAATCACCGATACTTCCATTTTAAAGTCAACGAACTTTTCCAGCATGAGGGGCTTTCCAGAAAAGTAGTTCAGCGCGGACACTAGCTCGTTTTCAGATTTTATTTTGAAATTTCCGCGGCCGTCGTAGGCGTCTCTTCTTGCCTTTAGCAGTGCGGGATAGCCAAAGCCTGTTATCTTTTTCCTAAGATCGCCAATTGATGCTATCTCTACAAAATCCGTGACAGGAATCCCGTTGTCGTTGAGGAATGATTTTTGCAAAAACTTGTCCTGGATTATCCTTAGGGTCTCAGGAGACGGGGTGACCGTTGTCTTGGATTCTGCAATTTTTAAAACCGCGCTATCGCCGGACTCTATTTCGTATGTCAGAATGTCCACCTTTGATGCCAGTTCCAGAATTGCGTTTCTGTCCTTAAAATCGCCAACTATTTGCTTTGCACCGGCTTGCGATGCGGAGCAGTTTGGATTGGGGTCTAGTACTATGACGTCTGATATGTGCTCTGGCATTTTTCTTGCAGCCTCTGTCAGCATCATTCCGAGCTGACCGCCGCCAATTATGCCTAAAACCTGCTTCAACATTACATCAAGCAGATCTCGGATTAAAAATATCTATTCTCTGAGATTATTCAATAACATCTGACGTTCGGACATAATGCTTGCAAATGATTAGACCCGTCATAGGTGGCTCGTCTTCCTGGCGCCGACTGTTTTGAGCGTGTTCTGTGAACATTCTTCTATAATTTTCATGTGTATTGGATAATACTGGCTGAGACAAAGAAATTATTGAATGGAATTTAATTTCCGCAGAAAAAACTCTCACGACACATTAAAAGCATTGCCAAGATGCCGGACAAAGATTATTCCAATCGCGTCTGTTTTTCTTGTGCTGGTATTGGGATGCCAGGTGTCTACTGCGTCCTCTACTAAAATCTCTGCTGATGATCTGTCGTATCCAAAATGGTTTGAAAAAATCATCTCATGGCACGAGCACGGATTGATCTCGGATGATGATTTTTCAAACGCTGTTAGTTATCTGATGGAGCGCGGAATCATACAACATACTTCTGGTATGTGGCATCCAAGGCCTGGAACCAAGTGGAACGTGCAACTCAATGGCAGAATCAATCAGTCCCCAGGTATAGAGGTGTATAACATTGATTTGTTTGACAACGACAAAAGTGTAGTTGACTCTTTGCACGCAAGTGGAAACAAGGCAGTCTGCTACTTTAGTGCCGGCTCATGGGAGGACTGGAGGGTGGATGCCGGCAGTTTCCCAGCAAGTGTTGTGGGAAATGATTATTCTGGATGGCCAGGTGAGAAGTGGCTTGACATCCGGCAGATTGACACCGTCGGACCGATAATGCAAAAGAGACTTGATCTTTGCAAGCAGAAGGGCTTTGATGGCGTTGACGCCGATAACGTTGACTCGTACCTGCAAGACACTGGGTTTTCAATCACATACCAAGACCAGCTAAATTACAACATGTGGCTTGCCGATGAGGCGCATAGGAGGGGCCTTGCCATAGGGCTCAAAAATGATTTGGCGCAGGTAAATGATCTGGTTGATCACTTTGACTGGGCATCAAACGAGCAATGTCTTTCCTACCACGAATGTGACATGCTTCTTGCGTTTGTAATGAATGACAAGGCAGTCTTTCATGTGGAATATGTCGACATGGGTGCCGAATTTAACGCCGTCTGCGCAAATACTCCGCACGGCTTTAGTACCATACTAAAGACGCGGGCGCTGAACTCGACTCTGTTTGAAAGTTGTGACGACGCGATGCTGAAACAATGAAAGGCCAAATGATCAGGACTTGCAACTAATTGTCATCCGTTTGGAACAAATCTTTTTTCAGATATTGTTAAAAAGATCACTTTCTTTTGAGATATCATGATTCCAAAAAAGCCACTGGTCGGGATAATCATGGGATCAAGCTCGGACAGCAAAGTAATGCACGGCGCGGCAAAAATCCTGGACGACTTTGGAATCAAGCACGAAGACCAGATCATTTCCGCTCATCGAACCCCCACTAGGCTGGAGGAATACGCAAAGCACGCAGAAAAAAGCGGATTCAAAATAATAATTGCTGGTGCCGGTGGCTCTGCGCATCTGCCCGGGATGGTTGCATCTCACACCATAATTCCCGTAATAGCGGTGCCGATAATGGTATACAATGACAAGTCGGAAAAAAAGCAAGAGCGGTTCAAGTTTTCGGCATTTGGCGGAATGGACTCGCTTTTGTCAATAGTTGAAATGCCAAATGGCTCGCCTGTTGCAACGGTTGGCATCAACAAGGCTGCAAACGCAGGGCTGTACGCAGTGAAGATTCTCGCAAACGAATTTTCAGAGCTGCAAAAGAAGCTGCACACGTTCAAGCAAAAGCAGCATCAGTCTGTACTTGACGAATCAAACGAGATGAAAAAAACAGGCCTTGTCAAGTTTGTACAAAAGAAATTCAAGTGACTATGTAAGTATCTTGAACTGAATGTTCTTTGACTTTAGGTGCGCTACTAGCTTTTGAGCATGCTCCTTTCCTTCCATTTCAAGACTGAGTGTCACTCCTGCGGTGCCTGCGTCGATGTTTGAGCTTAGTCTGTCATGGACTACCTCTACAATGTTTACGCTCAATGATGCGATTTCGTCCACGACTTCCTTTAGTGCGCCCGGCTTGTCCTTTAGCAAGATGAATATCTTTACCATTCTGCTCATCGCGGTGAGGCCCTTTGCCACTATCTGTCCCAAAAGATACATGTCCACATTTCCTCCGCCCAAAATCGGGACGACTTTTTTGCCCTGTGCTGGTTTTGCATTGAGGATATACGCAAGTGTGACTGCGCCTGCTGGCTCTACTACCATCTTTGCGCGCTCCATTAGCAAAAACATCGTCTTGACTATCTGAGTGTCGTCGACAAGAACGATATCGTCAATCAGTTCGTTGATTATTTTGAATGTTAGTTTTCCAGGCATCTTTACTGAGATTCCGTCTGCAATTGTTCGCTCGCCCTTTACTGCCTGCAGTCTTCCGACCTTTACTGAGTTTCGCATTGCGGGAAACGCTTTTGATTCCACGCCGATTACTTTGATTTTTGGATTCTTTTTCTTGACTGCAAGCAAAATGCCTGCTGCCAGCCCCCCTCCACCTATCGGGACATAGATTTCGTCTACGTCTGGAAGGTCTTCCAAAATTTCAAGTCCTATGGCTCCGTTCGCCGCAATTATTTTTGGATCATCAAACGCATGGATTATTTTTGCACCCGTTTTCTTTGATATCTCCTGAGCCTTTGCCCATGATGCGTCATAGTTTATTCCCTCCAGTATGACCTTTGCCCCATATCCGCGGGTCGCAGCGACCTTCGCTGGGGATGCGGTAACCGGCATGACTATGGTGCACGGTATTTTTTCAAGCTTTGACGCAAACGCCACGCCCTGTGCATGGTTTCCTGCAGATGCAGCAATCACTCCGTTTTTCTTTTCTTCTTTTGTAAGCGATTTTATTTTTGCATATGCTCCTCTGAGCTTAAACGAACCAGTTCTTTGCTGAAACTCCGCCTTGAGGTACACCTTTGAGCCGGACATTTTGCTAAATGTGTCTGAGTACAGCAGGGGAGTTTTTCGAATCATGCTTCCGTACGACTGCCTGATTTTGGCAATCTCGTCAAAAGTTGGGCTCATTAGATTTGATCGCAGTTCCTCAACTATATTTAATTTCTCGTTGTACGCGCGTGGTGATTTGGAAACCCTGATGATTTTTGCTCGAGGGCAAAACATGTTGATAGCCTTAAATAGAATAAAGTTGATCGACTATAACCGGTCAAAGGATCAGTACTCCCCTAAGAACTAGAATCAATTTAGTTCCTGGTCCTTTGACATTATTGTCTCAAAAATTGTCTAAAGGCAGATGTGGCGATTTCTTATCTGGACAACGCAGCAATAATTTCGTCCAGCGATTTTGTGACGTATTCTTTTGTCTCTGCAGACATTCGTCTTGGATCAAAAATCGTCTCCTTTGTTTTCTTTTTCATATAGTCGAGATCAAGCGTGCAGAGGCATCCCTCCTCCCCCCCAATCAGCTTGCTCTCGTCGAGCAGTATCGACGTGGTCTGGTACGTCTCTACAAGCAAGTTGTCAAGTTCTTTGAACAATTCTTTTTTTCTTTCTGCCTTTGCCTTAAAGTCAAAATCGGTCTTGCCGTTCATGTCGTCAACTAGTTTCTCTCGCATCTCGTCCTCCTCAAAGAGGACCTCGAACAGCTTTTGCTCGTCGACATCCTTGAACCCAAGTGACTCCAGTTTTTCTTTTATCATGCTGTCTGTCAGTTCTGCAAGCTCCCTTTCCTTGTCAATCGTGTTGTCCAAAAGTTCCGCAAGCTCTTTTTGGATTTTTTGGACATTGATATCGACTTTGTAGTACAGCAGGGCATGGTACTGGAGCGACAGGTGCCAAAGCAGGACGTAGTTTCCGGCTTGCTTTTCAAGCTTGAGAAATATTCTCCTTAGGTCCTCGTCGCTTGTCATTGCGATTCCGCTTGTTTTCCAGTCTGGGAGGCTGTCAATTATTTTGCCATACAGCATCTTTACCCCCTCCGGATCAAAAGTGGTCTGCTCTGTTATGGTGGTGTCCCCGAGCATCACCTTGACGCTTGCCGGCCTGGTAATCTGCTCTATGTTTTTTTGAAATATTTGGCTTATTTTTTGAGATTTTTCACCTAAATTCTTCATAAATTCGTCTGACGTGTTGCTTCCTAGACGCACAGGGAACACTTGCTTTTTGTGACTAAAAATCCTATGTTTGGGACTGTACCGTTGGGTAGGATTCCTTACCGTGCTGAATCCTAGTTGAGTTGCAGTTTCCTACTTGTGCTACCAATATCTTAAATATAAAATCGGCATAATTAGGCTGGGAATGTCCGTTCACAAGATACTTTGCTCAATCTGCCACGTAGAGGTAGTCCAGTATTATGACGACGGCTACAAGGGGAAAAGAGCAAAATGCCCCATCTGTGAGATTAGTTTTCCATTAGATTAGGTGATTATTGAAAGATGAGCGGAACTGAAAGTAACAAGATTAAAGACGACCCGGCAGAAATGCCAGCTAAGACCAAATCAAAAAAGGATTATGGCGTAATCGACATGATGCTGAGCCACGGCGAACTAAGGGTTATCGACTCAGAGACACTCATCAAGGAAACCCAGAACCGGGTATGGCACGCGCTAAAGAGCGGCTATGAGTATTCCCCAGTGGAGGACGAGTCGGACGCGTTTCTGAGAAAACACGTCTCGTCTAGAATGAAAATGGTCGTGCTGTATGTCGATCTGGTCGGCTCTACAAATATCGCCCTTGAGCTTCCAGAGGACAAGGTTGCAATCATAATCACGTGCTTTGCGCAAGAAATGGCATCCACCATACGACACCATAACGGGTACGTTCTAAAGTTCGTAGGTGATGCGGTAATCGGGTATTTTGTTGCAGAAGAAAGCCAGCTCCAGCCAGCAGACGATGCAATACTGTGTGCAAAATCAATGGTGTCCGTAATTCAAAAAGGAATCAATCCAATCCTGAACCAGTATGACTATCCTGATTTGGCAATCAAAGTGGGGATTGATTACGGCGAAAACATGATAGTGCGATACGGCGCAGACGCGAAAAAATCACACGTTGACATCCTGGGTCCGACGATGAACATCGCGGCAAAAATCCAAAGCATGGCAAAACCAAACCAGATTCTTGTGGGCGACGACGTCTATACTAGGATCCACCCGTCGATCCAGTCGGCGTTTGAAAAACTTGTTTGGAAGAACAACGAATGGAAATATCGCAGGTCTAGCGGAGAACTTTATCCCGTATACGCGTATCTGGACTAGATTGTGAATCTCTCTGGGCACTCGACATGCTCGTAGTGGTGATCAGTGAATCTTTCACTTACCACGTAAATTACAATTTTGTGTAACTCGCTGTCCGAAATGCTCTTTTTGCACTTTATGCAGTTCTTCAAGTCTACCTTCATTCTAAGCTGGGTGCGATCTCTGATCGCTATAAGGATCTGCGATCAGCTCAATTTGATTAAAACTGCCTGCAAATTTACAACCGAGTATATCTAATGCGCGATGCCAAAGCAAAAATACCTCATTAATTCTAGCAATAATGTCATGAATCCAGTAGAAATGAGAATGTTCATGGAAATGCACGGTTATCCTACGGGATTTAGCCTGAGCCCGTTTAATCTTACAAGGTATCCTCCGGGAGCCAACACGCCGTTTTCAATGAACCCTGCAAAGCTCAAGGAAAAAATCATCCGCGAAAACGAAACATTCACCGTAAAACTGCATGACTTTAACAAGATGTATCTTCAGCATGCATCAAGCCTGCTTGAAATGACATCAAAGATGGTTCCGCCAGGACACCCAATGTATTCTCAGGCCCAGCCGGAGGTAGTTGAGGGAGAAAACGAAATGTTGCGCAAAGAAAATGCCGAGCTGAAGAGCCGTTTTGAACAACTGGCAAAATCAAAAAAGCACAACTAGATTAGGTATTTCTTGTATTTCTGAAAAATTTTCTGAATTATTTCAAGTTCTTTGCCATCCAATGAGCCAGATTGCATCTTTTGCAGGTACGTGTTTAGGTGCATCCTCTCGCCGCTCTCAAGATAATTGCTCACTTCTGAGTCAAGCAACAGCCGAATTATTCTTACCGGCTCAGAGTCTGCACTCATTTGGTTTTATCCAAATCACAAACTCTTTTAACTTTTGACCTGTGTGTAATGGCATGAGTAAAACCCCCGAGCAAAAGTGGAAGGACGCTATCATCTCATACAGGAAAAACTGTCAAAAGATTCTTGCAATTTCAAAGTCAATTAGGTATGCTGGGGTGATTAATGAATACGGAAGAACGCTTACCGGAATAATATCGCCTGGAATAAAACCAATTCTAAAACCGGAGGACGCAAAAAATGAATTCTTTATTGTCTCCAATCTGATTACCTTGCGACACATCCAGTCAAAGGCATTTGGCTCACTTGATCACGTTGTACTGCAACACAAAAAGGCGATAATTGTCTGCATTCCAGATGGAAACGTAGTGTACTATGTGTCGGTCAACCCAAGCGTAAAGTCGCTTGATGATGCAATAAGAAAGATTAAGAGTATTTTTTAGGCTGGTGTGAATCCGTGATAGCCAGTTGTTTGTTCTGCTTTGTCGACAAATATGGGCTCAAATAGCGATATCATGTAGTCGTCTGGATCCAAAACTATTGCGTTTTTTCCAGATTCGTGCTCTACTATGTCGCGGTATAGTCTGACCCCCTTTGCCTTTAGCTCCTCGATTGCGGATTTTACATCGCCTACCACAAATCCGATCACGATGCCGTTTTCAAGTGATGTTCCAAAATGCTTTGCAGTCAACGATGCTGGGTGTAGACTCAAAAGTGCGCCTGACTGGCCCAAGTCTACCCATGTGCGTCTCTGATTCTTTATTGGAAGTCCCATGGCGTTGTGATAGAATTCTACAGATTTGTCCAAGTCCTTTACTGCAAGGATGACGTTTCCGACTCGTTTTATGTTCACAAATTTCCTACGCAATACAATGTTAAATGCTTTATTATGATGCGGCTAATCTAGCTCTGCAGCGTTTACTGGATTTCCATCATGGTCTCGGTTCGCTCGACCCCTGGAATCATTTGTATTTTTGTTGTGATTTCCCTGATTTCTGACAAATCGTTGACCTCTACAAATGCAACTGCGTCAAACTGGCCAGACACTGGAAATGAATTGTACACAAAATTCATCTTGCCGAGCTTTGCGGCAATGAGTTTTTTTGGCGATTTGACTAGAATTACTGCCTTTACCATCCCAAGTTTACCTCCACTTCAATGAGCGTCTCAGTGCTGACAATTTCCTTTATTTTCTTAAAGTCAATCACCATGTTGTTTATCTCGTCTATGGTTCCAGACAACAAAACGCAGATGTCTGCCCTGCCGGTTACTGGCATGATTTCTTTGAGCAATTTGCGCTTTTTGCGAAGTGCCTCCAAGACCTTGTCTGTTTTTCCGGGCTTGATTGTGATGAGGCACACTGCACGCATGTTATGGTATAGTGAGTTTTTGCGGATAAACGTTTAGTCTTCGACTTCTTGGGATCTTGCTTCTTCCAAGTACGCCTTTCGTGCCTCAAGCTCTGCTTCTTTGTCTTCCTCTAACTTTTCGTCTATAATCACCAAGCCGTCGTCTGCCACAAAATCTTCCTTTGGTTTTTTAGATTTCTTCTTGGCCACTTTGGCTGGTTTTTCCTTTTTAGGTGCTGTCTTTACAGGTTTTTCCTTTTTAGACTTTGGTTCTTTTGTTTTTGCCAAGTTAACTTTCTCATGAGGCTATTTTGATGTATTAAAACATTACTTATGAAGTGCTTTCTGAATAAGATAGATCTGATCTGTTCCAAAACGAAATGGAATAAATAAAAAATGTGCCAAGGGTGGGACTTGAATCCACGACAGCTCGGTCTTCAGCCGAGTGCTCTCCCAGGCTGAGCTACCTTGGCGTCAATTTTTCTGTAAACTGGGGGGAATTAAAGTGTCTTTT
>SCVO01000040.1 GCA_004322465.1 Candidatus Nitrosotenuis sp. | reverse complement strand
AGAGAGCAAAAGAAAGCCATAATCGCACTATAGTGATTTAATGCAAAGAAAACAGCAGGAAAAGGATACACAATCAACAACCCAGAATGTAATGGCAACCATACTGCAAAGTATTCCAAAGGAAGCCAAGGTCAGTAAAATTGACTACGAGGGCCCAAGAATCGCACTGTACACAAAATCACCGCTATACCTGATGGAACACAACGAGATCATTTCTGATCTGGTTAATGTGATCAAAAAAAGAATCGTAGTAAGAACCGAAGAATCCATCAGAAAACCGGAAGACGAGGCAAGACAGATCATAGCAAAGACCTTGCCTAAGGAGGCAGAACTTCAGGGTACCTTTTTTGACACCACTACAGGCGAGGTCTCAATTGAGGTAAAGCGACCATGGCTACTGTACAACAATCCTAGCTTTAACAGCCCACAACTGACAGAAAGCATGGGTTGGAGAATACGTGTAAGAAAGGCAACAACGATTCCATCTAGTACAATTCAAGCGATAAACTACAATCTCAAGGTTTCCGCATCAGATAGGGCAAAGCATCTCAAACAGATTGGTGAAAACATATTTCGCCCGCGCTTGGCCCAAAAATCGGAAGTTTCACTGTTGACCCTTGGTGGGTTTGGCCAGGTAGGAAGATCAAGCATGATATTGACTACTCCTGAGAGCAAAATTTTGATTGATTGTGGTATTAATCCAGGAGCCAGAAATCCAATGGAGGCATTCCCAAGGCTTGATTGGGCAAATGTCACATTAGATGAAATTGATGCAATTGTCATAGGTCATGCGCATTTGGATCACACGGGATTCTTGCCGGTTCTTTGCAAGTATGGATACAAAGGGCCAATCTACTGTACAGAGCCAACGCTGCCAATGATGAATTTGATTCAACTAGATGCGGTAAAGGTAGCAGCTGCACAGGGGCGAGCTCCACTATATGCAGAGAGAGATGTCAAACAAATCATGAAACAGTCAATTACAATTCCGTATGGAACCGTAACTGACATTTCGCCTGACATCAAACTTGTATTTTCAAATGCAGGACACATTCTTGGATCTGCAACCTGCCATTTCCATATTGGTAATGGCGATCATAATTTTGTATATACTGGTGACATAAAATTCGGCAAAAGCATTTTGTTTGAGAGCGCATCATGGAATTACCCACGGGTTGAAACTCTACTGATTGAAAGCACGTACGGTGCCAAAGAAGACATTCAGCCCACGAGGCAAGAAGTAGAGTCCGCATTCATCAACGCAGTCAATAATGCACTTGTAGATGGAGGCAAAGTGCTCATTCCCATCCCAGCAGTTGGACGTGCACAGGAAATAATGATGGTAATTGATCATTACATGAAGGCGGGCCAAATGATGGAAGCGCCTGTGTTTATGGAAGGCATGATAGCTGAAGCAACTGCGATTCATGAGGCATACCCAGAATATTTGGCTCGTGAGCTTAGACAAAAAATTCTTGAAACCGATGACAATCCATTTGATTCTGAGTATTTTACAAACATAGAACACTCTGATGCAAGAGAGGAACCGTTACGAGACGGCACACCGTGCATTATACTTGCAACATCAGGCATGCTAGAGGGTGGGCCAGTCCTAGAATATTTCAAGAATATTGCACCGGGCAGCAAAAACAAAATAATTTTTGTTTCATATCAGGTAAACGGAACACTTGGCCGCAGAGTCCTAGATGGTGCAAAACAAGTTTCGCTCCTAGGAAAGGACGGCAAAGTCGAAGTCATCAACATCAATTGCTCAATGATAAAGCTTGATGGATTTAGCGGCCACAGTGATTACAATCAGCTACTTTCTTTCATTCACAAACTAAGACCGAAGCTAAGAAGAGTTCTTGTGAATCACGGTGAAAGAAGAAAATGTGAAAATCTTGCAATGACAGTTCGCAGAATGTTCAGAGTTCCTGCACATTACCCCCAAGTCCAAGAAGCAGTCAGACTGTTTTAGCAGCACTATATACGTAAAACATCATTTTTCAGCAGATGTGATATCCCCGCAACGTACTCGGAGTCTGAAATTTTTCCCTCTGTCCACCATTTTACAGTGTTTTTAAACCAAGATGGTATTTTCATATTGTCATATCGGATCGTGGTGTCCTTCTTGACAATATTGGTATCAACAAGTTGTGTAACTTGCAACAGATGCCTTGATTTGTCCTGATACTTTGAAAAAAGAACCATTCCTGTTTCTTTATCAATTATTTCCAAATATTTTCCCGGTTTGTCCTTTGCAACAAACGACGGTCTTTTGAGATCTTTAAACAAGAAAACTACTTCGCTTACCACCTCTGACGGATGCTCTTGGTTGATTTTTGTTCCTAAATTCATAGGAATTGGATGAATGTATCGGTACGGAGTACAGCACTTCTTGTCAGATTCCACAAGTCCCGATGTTTTGTTTATTTGAAAGTTTGTAATGGTTTTGATATTTTTTGAAGATTCTTTTGAGATTACAAATATGTTATCAGATACGTCATCAAAAGTGTGTGTCAGTATGATAGTGTCGTTGTTGTTTTTAATTGAATATTTTACAAAATCGTTTTGAGTCAGACAAATGGTTCCATACGAACAATTTCTGTAATCTAATGTGTTATTTGATTTTATTATTTTAGAACTCATCATGTATCTTATACCGTATGAAAAAATGTTATCGTTTTCTTCTCCTTGATCCCAACGTTTTGCATCATCTTTTACCCACTGTGGAATGTTTTGAGTGTCGTTGAAACGATCCCGTATGATTTTGGTTTGAGGTGGTTTTTCCAAAAGTAAAATTAGTTTGTCTATGCGATCTGATTCTACAGAATCCCATATTGGATCATCATACAATGTGACGCAGTCTCTAAAATTAACAGAGTACTGATATCTCTCACGGAATTTGGCACTGCCCAATTTTTGTGAGTCAGGATAGATTTTTTCGCATGTTTGAATTATGCTAGTTTTTTCCTTGTTGTCATCATAGGTTTGTGCGAATACCAGTTGTGTGCCACATGTGATCGATGTTACTGATAATAACGCAAATAATAAAACATATTTTTCCAATTTTACAATATCTGAAGTTATTTTGATATTAAGGACGAACGTATCAATGATTCGCTTTGTTTTAATATTTTATTTTAGATCGTATTCCGGCTTCCAGATTTTAACGCCTGGAGGTGTAACAATTATTCTTTCTTCGCCCAACCTTGCAATGTCGGCATCGTGATTTTTTGCTAGACTATACAACTCCTCAACCAGTTTTCGTAGCTGTTCTACATCTTTTTGCGCAAGTGGAGTAACTCTCAGTATCAATATCATGTTTTTCTTCATGTCATCTTTTATTGAATGAATATCGCTGGGGTCACGAATCGTAATTGCCTTTAGGTATGTTGGGCTTTCCTGCTTTTGCATCTATTATGAATGCGATCTACTCCCTCAAAAAGTCTTTCGCATAGAATGTAAATTAGTGCGTAATTTTTGTTCCTAAATTCTATACTGGAGATACTCGGATTCCTCTGCTCTTTTTACTGAGATTTCCGATTTGTTGTTGGCTTTTTCAACTATTACGATTCCCGGTGTTTCTTTTGGTGCATCGGAATAACGAAGTGTTATTGCGGCAGTAATTTGTTTGTGGGTTTCAACATTATCCCCACGCAAAAGCGTATTTGGTCCAACGTGATCTTTTGCATAAAAGACAATATCGTTTGGTAAAGCCAAAGATTTGATCATGTTGTTTTCGTCCTGATTCCTTCCCACAATCATCTTTGTTGTGTTATCAAGACGAAAGTGTCTTCCTATTTTCAGGAGATCGATGTCATTTGTTGTTGGATTGTCAACGTGTGAAAAAAGATCTTTTGCGCGTATCGCAAATGCTGGATCAGTGAGAAGGCATCCGCCACCAGCGTTTGGAGGATTTTCTATTCCGTATTCTTGCGCCATTTGAAGTTGCATTCTTCTTGTACGGCCTCTAACCATGCCCAAATTTTCTCTTTTAATTAATCCATTTTCTTCAGGTATTGTTTTTGGCAGTAATGCGCCGGAAAGCGGTCTTACAATGTATCCCTCCAATTCGGATTCCCGCTCTATAGTTTTTAGTGCAGGTCCGTGTTGGCTCATCGGTCTTTGGCCCAACACTTCTCCTGAAATGATAAAGTCAGCTCCGATCTCATCCATGTGTTTTTTTGCAGCCTTGAACATCATCGATCTGCAATCAATACACGGATTCATACCCGATCCAAATCCATGTTTTGGATTCTTTAGCATCTCAATGTATTCATCTCCAAGATAAACTGTCTTTAAATTGACTCCAAGTGTATCTGCCCGTTCTCTGATTTCAAAACCACATCCACGACCACAGTCAAAATCACAAAATGGAGTCTTGATCGCAACTGCAGATACCTCAAAGCCTTGGCTCTGCATCATTTTTACTGCAAGCTGACTATCTAAACCGCCGGAAAGCAATGCTACAACTTTTCTTTTTTCTTGATTTTCTTCCAACATTAGAAAAGCTAGGTTTCCAATATACAAACTTTGCAACAAACATAAATCTACTAACACATTATCATTTCAAATTGGAAGAACGACGGAAAAGGCTCATCGAATACGCTCATAATCTAGACTGCGATGTTTTGGTATCTTTTGAGCCTGAAAATCTCTATTACATGACTGGTTTTTGGGGTGAAGCGATTGGAGTATTAGAAAAAAACGGCAAAACCACGATCATTGCGCCGGAACTTGAGGTAGGACGGGCAAAGGAGGAATCTATTGATTGCAGCATAATTACAGCGGATCGTGGCGTTGGCTTGATTTCGGGTTTAGTGTCCAGAATAAAAAACTACAAAGTGTGCACAGATTGCCAGAATTATTCTACAATGGAGTCGCTCAAAAAAGCCATTCCTACCATAAAATATTCAACTGATCCATTTTATCGAGCGCGTGAAGTAAAGGACTCTAAGGAAATTACCATTCTAAAAAAAGCGTCCCAAATAATTGACGAAATGTATGATCTTTGTGTAAAAAAGATAAAAGTTGGATTGAGTGAATCAGAGCTTCAGTCCATTTTGATGTCTTTTGCCACGGAACGTGAGATGTTTAGTACCGGATATAGATCGACTTTGAATCCCCTAATAATCGCAGGCGGGCCAAATGGTGCACTACCCCATGCACAGGTAACTAGAAGAAAGTTTGCGAATGGAGACCTGATAGTAGTTGATCTCACCTTACGTTACAAGGGATATGTTAGTGATGCAACAAGAACATTCGGTTTAGGAACTCTCAACAATCAAGAAAAAGAAATCTATGAAATAGTGAAAGAGTCACAGAAGATGGGACTAAAAGCTGTAAGGATTGGAGCTTCTTGCAAATCAATCGATGATGCATGTAGAGAGTACATTGACAAGAAAAATTACGGTCAATACTTTATTCATTCAACCGGACATGGGATTGGTCTTGAGGTACACGAACTCCCGACAATAAGCCAGAAGAGTCAGACCATTTTACAAAAAAACATGGCAATAACAGTAGAGCCTGGTATTTACATGCCAAAAAAATTCGGAGTCAGAATAGAGGATTCGGTTATTGTAAAAGACAAACCGATGGTTTTGCACAAATTTACAAAAGAACTAATAGTTATCTAGAACGCAGCGGAATTGCGCAGGATGTTCACTTTGTACACACACGAATCTAATTAGAAATTTGTGATAACAAGATCACGTGGAGTCATTTGTTGGGAATACGCTTCCAAATAATTCATTGGAGCCCCAACAATTTTTTTAAGAGCTTTTTGCAGTCAATATGAGAACTTTCCACGGAAATATGATTTGCCCGCCCCCCTTTGTGTAGGGAAGAGTGTTTTGTTTGATTTGGTTTTTCATTTTTTGTTTTTGAATAATAGATAGCGCCTTGACTTTTTCTTTTAGTGGCTTTGAAAGGTATTTGAGATAGTTTTGCCAATAGTCAGAAAACGTTCCAGGACGGTAAGTAAAGACATATTCTTGTATTTTGATGTCAGTAAAGCCAGCTCGGGATATGATTTTTTTTAGTTGATCCTTAGTTCCAAATCTATCAAGATTGGGCGTCCCCTGGAGGGCGTAATCTGGTATGAACTTTGTTATCACATCCAAAATGCTGCTAAAGTATGGAACTGTGTCTTTATTTCCATGCAGTGTTAACGCAAGGATTCCATTTTTTTTCAAATATTGTTTGATGTTTTTCAGGACTTTTTGCGCGTTTGGGAAAAAGAACAGTGCGTATTGACATGTAACCACATCAAATTTTTTATTAAATTTGATGAATTCCGCGTCTGATAAAACAAAGTCCAGATTAGTTTTGTTTTTAGTTTCTTTCTTTGCAATTTTAATTGCAGATATGGAACTATCAATGCCGACAACTTTTCCAGATATGCCTACCCTTGCGGCAATTCTTTTTGTGATGGCGCCTGTTCCACAAGCCAAATCAAGAACAGTGTGACCGGGTCGAACGTTTGCTAGTTTGACTAGTTCTGAGCTGCTCTTGAACGGTCCGACATTATTTTTTGCCCACCTCTTATGGTATCTGGGGGCAACTTCATTCCATGTTTTGATTAATCGTTTCTTGTATTCGAACTGAGTGAGTTTTTTTGATCTTGTCAAGTTCTGTATGGTCTACGACGGCACCTTTTATTATATCGTCATAGCATGTACAATCGATGGATGCGATAATTCGGCAAAGCAAGTTTCAGGACATTACTCATTTTGGAATAAGAATAGCAATCGGTGTAATTTTTCTAGTGCATGGTTCACAAAAATTTAATCCTGGATTTGTAGGATTTTTGACTAGTCTTGGGATTCCGGCAGAAATGCAAATTCCTATTGCGCTTGTAGAATTCGTGCCTGGGATCCTATTAATTGTCGGAGTTTTGACCAGAATTTCTTCTGCTTTACTGGCAGTAGACATGCTTGGAGCAATTTTTCTTGTAAAACATGCTGCAAGCTTGACTGGAGAACGCGGATTTGAGTTTGACTTGATCCTGCTGGCAGGGAATTTGGCGATAATCGCAGGCGGGCCAGGTCGTGTATCCCTGTCTCACATACTAAAGAAAGTCCCTAGATTTTTGCAGTAAGTCTCCGAATTTTATTTTTTGATTTTACAATAATAATTACGGGTGCTACAAGATACATACCCACATTGAGTAGAATTATACCAGTGCCATACCCTAACATTGCTTGCTCAGAATTAATGTCAACATAGTTCAAAATTGAAAGTGTTGACAAGAGTGGAGATATGACAATCTTTACCGTTTCTTTGAATATCGGGCTTTGTCTTTCCCAGTCAGATACGGTCGGACTAAAGGAATAGTAAACTGCGTTAAATGTAGTCATAAACCCCGTTCCAGAACTTGTACTGAACAAAACATTGTCTCTTATCTCCCTGAGCAATTGTACCTGTGGTGCAAGTTCAGAGCCATACGCCGCGGTTGCAATAAGACAGCCGGTTTTTTCTGATTTTGAGTTATCGGGGTTTGCGACTATCTTGAAAGAGTCAAGAACCTGGCTGAATTTGGCAAGAATGCTGTCGAAATTTCTTTCACTATTTGTATAGGTAAAAATATAGAATTTGTCCTGGCTCTTGATTATTACTTCTTTGAATTTTACGTTGATGAACCCATTACCTATGTTTAGTTTAGCTAGTGCGACATGTACAACAGCATCATTTCCATTGATCGTTGTTTTATCTTCTGATAAAATTAAGAGATTGTGCGCGTCTATAGCCTTCTGCAGAGAGCTTTTGATTTTATTTGAATAGTCATCGAGCGATGTTCCGTTTGCGTCCTTTACAGTTAGAGAAATGAACGGAGTAAAGCCGGCTATTTTAGTGCCGACCGCGACTAGATCTGGGGAGCTAGAGGTTTTTTGAGGTGGTTCCTGTACCAGCCAGCCAGCTGGCGCAAGAAATGAAACTCCGAACTTTTCATTGGAATATTCCTGTGCAGTTTGATTTACTGGAATTTCTACTCTTTCTGGTTCGCCCAAATCAAGCAGGTCAGGAATTTCTGTACGTTTTTTTACTTCGGCTTTTATGATTTCGCCTTTCCCCCAATCAAATGGAAGATACTTTGTTTGCTCTCCCGCACTTGTCAAGTTGGCAATTTTATCAAGCGTCTCATAGCTGGTGTCTGTTACCAAACGACCAAAGGCAGCATAGTTCTGATCTAAAAAGAAAGAGTCTTTGTGAACAATAAAAAACTGTGAACTTGCGCTGTCTGGATCAATACCGCGCGCCATCGAGACAATTCCGCGTTTGTGTTTAATCGTGTTAAATTCGCCTGGGATCGTATAGCCTACATCGCCGGAGCCCCACTCTGAAAAGTGTTCAGACGCACCAGGTTTTGTCTTTGGATCTCCCCCCTGAATCATAAAATCCTTGATAACTCTATGAAAAACAGTTCTATCGTAAATTTGGTGTTCTGTCAGATTCAAAAAATTTGCGACCGTTTTAGGCGCATCATTTGGAAAAAGCTCAATCACCATATCGCCGGATTGGGTGTGCAAGACTACGACTTTGTCTGAGACTACGGTGGTTTCTGCAAAGACAGGGAGGATGCCCAAAAACAGAACTACAGATGTGATGGAAAAAACTAGTTCGGCTCTCAATATTTCGTCTTTTTTAATTCACAAATAAAAGCTAATTGTATTAGTTTTTAACAAGTAAATTTTGAATTAGAACATGGGATCTGATGAACCAATCAAAGCTCATTTGGTTTCTGTGTGGAGGGAGGAAAAGAAACTTTTTTCCAGAGCAAAGGAATGCATGTTCATTCTAACTGATAAACGCCTTGCGTTTGTAAGCAAAACCGAGGCAAAACCACGATGGTGGAGTGCCACAGTTGAAAGGCAAGTCGTTACCCTATCAAAATCAGACAATCCAATGCTCACACATGATGGATATGATGAAAAAGAACTCATGATTGATTTGGAAAACAAGAAAAATGAGCAATATAGTTTTGATGATGTCATCAGTGTAGAATCTGAGGAAAAAAACTGGGGCAGCATTCTAAAGATAAAGCTCAGGAAAAACAACAAGGAGAAAAAATATCAGTTAGCCATAGTGAAGGACTGGGTGACATATCCGGTGAAGGATCCGGTGAAGTTTCTCAAAATAGACTGGATTCCAATTGTAGAATTTATCAACAGACAGAGGGTCAAGTAAATGGCTCAAGTTTTTGCCGTTGGCGTTGGACCTGGGTCCAGCAGATATGTTACAGGCATTGTCAAGGAGGTAATACAAAATTGTGATGTGGTCATTGGTTACAAGTACACACTAAACACAATAGAATCACTGCTCAAAGGAAAACAAGTCCACGAGATAACAATGAAGAATCAGGAAGAATCGTACCAGGAAGTTGCCAAAACCTTAGGCAACAAAAAACTAGTTGTTCCATTTACTGGCGACGTTAATTTTTCTGAATCAGAAGTCGTAGACAGGCTAATCGAAATTTTTGGAAATGTGGAAATAATTCCAGGAATCAGTGCAATTCAGGTTGCTGCCTCAAAGGCCAGGGTTCCATTGGACAAATCCAAGGTAATCACAATGCATGTTACTACATCGATCGAAGAAAAAAAACTTGAACTGCAAAAGGCACTCATTGACGGATTTAGTGTCGTGTTGGTTCCACGACCGTGGCCAAAGGTGCCTGAAAAACACTTTATGCAGTCAGAGATTGCCCATTACCTCAAAAAAAACGGTTTTGATACAGAAAAGCTAAAGGTGCATGTTTTTGAGTATTTGACCACAGATAAGGAAACCGAGTTTGTGGGTACGATCAAGGATTTGGAGGGAAGAGAGTTTTCTGATCTTTCCGTAATGGTGATCAATCAGTCAAGCCTAGAATCCTACATTAATTTCAAAGACTAGTTGTGTGGGTTTCCAGAGCCTAGAGTTTTTGAACTCGAGTCTTTGCTTACAAAAATTGTCGTGTCCATCCATTGATATTTTTCATCAAAGATTCTATAGAATCCCGGTTCCTGGAATGTCACGCTCCAAGACTTGCCGGGTTGAATGTCACCGCTTGAAACCTTGCCGTCGGCTATGAATGCTTTTTGACCCGAAACAGTACGACTGGTACCACTCTTTAGACTATGAGAAACCACATCTTCGTTTACAAACGTGATCGTTCCACCAGCACCAATTGATATTCGGTCCTCTGAAAAGAACTTGAATGAAAATCCGCCAATTTGCTCCTTGTAGGTCTGCTCTTCGGGGTTTGCGGATCCCTTCAAAATACGGATTGTGATTTCTTTCTTTTTGCTGTCTGCTGGCTTTGTTGTTGTAAATTCTGAAACCTTGGTCGTGTAGATTAGTTTTGTTGATTTACCCGCCGGATCGCCTAGTGTTCCAGTCAAACTGTAAATGGAGTTGGTTTGGGTTTTTGCTATCAATGTCCCAAGTGCTTTAAGTGAGAATTCTTTTCCATCAGAATCTGAAGCTTTGGCTGCAATTCTAAAATATTGACCATTTTTTAATAATGTGCCAGTAAAACTAGAGACATCCAGATCTTTTCCATTTATGTTAAGCAGCCCACTTTGTAAAGTAAATTCGGTTGTAGTGCCTTTTTGAGATATAATAAATTGCAGATCAACAGATGCAGGTAAAATAGAGTTATCAGATATCGCATAACCGGTTCCTTCAAGCGTAAATGCCTTTCCGACACCAAGTTGGGCGTTTGCATTTTGAGCAGATATGCCAGCCAATATGCCTAGCAACACTAGGCTTGTTACGTATGTCAGTCTCACAATATATTCATCCTGTGATTTCGTTTATAATTTACTAATGAATTGTTTTTGCCTATTCTACCAAATTTTATCACTTGAATCAGTTCACTTTTGGAAGCAGGCTGTTTGGTCCTGGAAAGGTTTCAATCATGTACGCTTCAACGATTCCCCCTAATAACAGCAGTCCTATTACAACGCATATCTCCAACACTATCTGCTTCCATTGTTGCGAAATGGGTGTTCTTTTGAAAATGTTTACTATCAAAAGAAAGCTCCGCGACATCCCAATGGAATATGCTGCGAGCTCCATTAGCCCAAACGGTGTGGCAAAGATCATTGCTATTGGCGGAATTTTTGCTAAAAGCGTATTCGTAGTAGCTAGTGCGGCAAACGCAAAGCCTGTGGTAAATGCGGAAAATATTCCCCACCCAACACCAAATCCTGGGATAAACATAGGCAGTGCGATTTCTAAATTATGAAGAAATATCTCCATTCCAAAATTTCCGTCCTTTAACGTGTCTAGTAATTTGTTAAATTCGTCAAGGAAAATACTGGCCTCTTCCTTTGGTACCTCCATTTTGGCCCCAACCGAGAAAGCTGCGGAGAATACGATCAAAAAGACAAAGAAAAACACTATTCTTCGTTTCAGCACAACAAAAAATTTGTTGCAGATTATTTGAGTCTGTTGTTTTACACAGATTTAATTAAAACTTGTTTGATGAAACCTTCATTATGATAAAGGATGTCGGTTCTGCGCTAGACTTTGCGTTAAACAGGGGCTTTCAGATCCATCCGAACGCGCTCAGGATTCTAGAGCAGGTGGATGTAAAGGAATTAGAAAAAATCATCAAGCAGGTTGTTCGAGAAAAGGAAAGACAGAAGCTGTTTCTGATTAATCAGCAGGATTTGGAGGTTTTTTTGGGGATCGCCGAGGATGAAGTTTTGGATGATTTCCACGAGATTTTGTTTGACCCAACCTCCAAGATCGCCTCAGCCGAAGGAGTTGATGGATTTACAGCGCTGTTCTCTAGCAGATATGCCAAACTAAAAAGGATCATATCAAATCGTCCAGAGTCAAAAATGCTCAAATCCATCTCATCGGTAATTTCGATAAAATCAAAGGAGGAAATCTACATCTGCGGTCTCGTAACAGACAGAAAAACAGACAGAAATATCACCAAGATATCCATAGACGACATCACCGGCTCAATTGAGACCATAGTGATTGATGAAGACCTGCAGAAAATAGCATCTTCCTTACTGATGGACCAATTCGTCATGGAAAAAATCGTGGCTGCAAAGAATGGTGGTTTTATTGTTAAGGACATCATTTTGCCTGATATTCCAGACCATCTGCCAAACCGCTCAAAAACTGAGACTCATGCCCTGTTTATGTCTGATTTACACATAGGCAGCAAGTACTTTATGGAAAAAGAATTCCTAGATATGATCTCGTGGCTTTCAAGCCCAGACCCGATTGCAAGACGAGTGAGATTCGTAGTCTTGGGCGGAGACGTCGTAGATGGGATTGGCATCTATCCAAACCAGGACAAGGAGCTAGTTGCCCTCAATACGAATGCGCAGCTACAAATGGTATTCGACATTTTGGACAGGATTCCAAAACATATCAAGGTCTTCATAGCGCCTGGAAACCACGATCCTGGAAGGCGCGCCCTCCCGCAGCCAGCAATTCCGATAAAGTACAACCCAAACCTCTGGGGCAGAAAGAATTTCTATATGATTGGCAATCCGGCCATGATTTCGCTAAACGGTGTCAAGATACTCATTTTCCATGGCCAAAGCATCGATGATATTGTAAAAACCACGCCTGGGTTAAGCTATGACAAGCCTGCCAAGGTCATGCAGTATTTGCTGAAAGCCAGGCACATGAGCCCAATTTATGGAAGCCAGACGCCGATTGCGCCGGAATTGGAAGACCTTATGGTAATTGATGAGGTTCCGGACATCTTCCATGGTGGGCATGTCCATGTTGTAGATTTGGACTTGTACAGAGGAGTTCTGATTCTAAATTCTGGAGCATGGCAGGCCCAAACACCGTTTCAGACAAGTGTTGGGATCACACCTACTCCCGGAATGGCAGTCCTGGTCAATCTGAAAACCTTCAAGGTTTACACAAAAGACTTTGCGTCAAAAAATTAGATAATATCTTCTAGCGTGACTTCGTTTTTGAAAGTATCCTTTACTGTTTCAGGAGAAATGGTGAGTGTGAATTTTTTTGTTCTTCCATGGATTCCCTGATGGACAATTTTGCCGGAGATTATTCCGGACATTTCAATTTCGCCAAGCATTTGGGTAACCCTCCTTTGTGTGAGTTCCTTTTGTCGTATTGCCTTGCAAAGATTCTTGTAGGCCGAAAAGATCTCACCCGTTGACAAGCCTGATGCTTTCATTACCGCTATAATCAGTAGTTTTTCATGTAGCGGGTACGATTTGAGGGCAGTTACTTCCTTGTCTTCTTCCATTTTTTGGGATGCTGTTCTCACATGTTCTTCCTTTACGGTTTCTGACTGCTGCCTTTCAGCAATTTCGCCTGCCACCCTCAACAAGTCTATTGCCCTCCTGGCGTCACCATGCTCTCGTCCTGCCATTGCTGCACATAGATTTAGTGCAGATGCCTCAACTACGTCATCCAAAAATGCCTCTTTGATTCTATCCAATAGGATTTCTTTTAGTTGGTTAACGTCATAGTTGGTAAAGACTATCTCTTCCTCGCCTAACGAACTGATTACGCGTCCGTCTAGCCTGTCTTTGAAGGTAAGATCGTTCGATATTCCAACCAACGTCATGCTACCCTTCTTTAGCCTCTCGTTTGCCCTTGTTAGTTGGTAAAGAATGTCCTTCCCCGTTTTGGACACCAAGTGTGCTAGATAGTCTATTTCATCTATCACAAGTATGATGTTGTACTGGTTTACCTCGATTGATTTTAGAAGGCGTTTAAAGACCTCACTTGTCGCAAGGCCGGTTGGTGGCAGGTCTTCTTTTTCTAAACCGAGTTGCCTTCCAATACTTACCAGTAGCCCATAAAGGGTCGTCTCATCTTTAGAGTTTGTGTAGATTAGTTTTATTGGAAAGTTTGATTTTTCTACACGTTGTTGAATTTTGGTTAGTATTTTTTTTACAACAAGTGTTTTTCCAGTACCCGGCTTACCATAAATTAGAATATTTGACGGTCTTGACTGTTTTAGTATTGGTAGTAGGGATTGGGTTAGTTTTTCCTGCTCGTCCTTTCTATGCAAAATCACATCTGGAAGATATGTAAAATGTAAGACTTTCCTATCTTTTATGATCGATTTGCCGCTTTCTGCAGCATCCAAAAGCCTGTCTACAGGATCATCGGTCATTTATCGCACACACCTATCTTTCCAGTCCCTAATCATTTCATCTAACAATGAATTAGTTACGTTTAGAAGACAATTAGTAGTTGTAGTTTAGTTTGTAATTAATTATTTTTAATTTATTTTTCAAAAAAAATTAGAAAGAAGAAAGAGTGGAAACAATGGTGTGTGAGTAATTAACAACTAGTTAAGAACATGTTAAGGAGACCACCAAAAAAGCCAATTTTGACCCCATTATTTCGAGTCCAGGCATGAAGGTGGGCATTAACAATGTTAACGAGCCAGAATAGACCCCTTTATTTCCACTCCAGGCATGGAAGAGAGACTATTCATAATAATTAGGTAAAGCTAATTTGTTAATATGTAAAAGTCAGTTAGGCGTGAAACACACAGTCAACGTTAACAACCCCAATTGTTAACAATTCTAAGAGGATCTGTTCAATTGTTAACCAGTTAACACGATCGATCACATGGCTAAGAAGCGTATACGCATTGATCTGGAGGATTCGGACGGTGCAAAGTACAACTTCAACATAGAAGGGAATATCACTAGAGACAAGGTATTGAAGATATTTGAAATGATGAACCTGCTAAACATTGAGGACCAAGAGGAGACACCACAATTGGACTCTGTTGGGGCAAAAATATGGCATATTGTGGACAAGTACTTCCCAATGGGCAAGTTTACCTCAACCGAGTTGCTAGAAAAATTTGAGGACGAATACAACGAGCCAATAAAACTTAGCATAATTTCGACATATCTGGCTAGGTTTAACACCAAAGGTAGGATAGACCGCTTGCGAAACGGCAGAGAATGGGTTTACCAAGTAACCAAAATAGCACAAAAACGGCCCGATTAGGAAATTACAGCTCTTTTTAGAACCATAGAATCACCTTGGAGCATGACTTTAACATAGTCTCCCTTTTGCATTCCTAGGTACTTCCTAAACTGTTTTGGAATAGATATAGTTCCGGTGGCAGTGATCTTGACCAATTCTTCATTTTCTGACATATATTATTAATTTTATAATCTATGATATTTAAAAATTACTAGAAAATAATTTTATAATAAAAAATAACCCAACGGGCCAAAAAATACTAAAAATTAAAACTAAATGATTGTCTGATCTAAGCCGTAATGGTTTGTTCTGATGATCCCAACTTCCCTTTTCCCTTTTCGGTTATCTTGTAAGTAAATGGTTTCATCTTGGTATTCCTTTCCACCAGGCCCTCCTCAAAAAGCCTTTTCATCAACCTCGAAGTGTGCTCTCTACTCCTTCCTATTGTGATTTGGATGTCACGTGACGTCATTTCCTTGAGTGTGATTAATCCTAACACGTGTTCTGCAACACCGTTAAAGTCCATATTGGGCATTCTGGGCTTCTGATCCTGCTTTTCAGGCTCTTTTTTGATCACAACCGGCTCTTTTTTCTCTATAATTGGCTCTATTTTCTCCAAAACAGCCTCAGTCGGCAGACTCTCTTCCAAATCTAGCGCATCCATGCGTATTTTCATGTCAATTAACTGTCTCTCATAGTACTCCATACGTGATATGTGGGAAGGATCTGTGCCTTTTTGGTTCGTAAGTGACTTGATTTTATTGTAGATGAGCATGCCAAATATGCCCACAAAGAACGCAACTATCACACCTGCAATGATTTGTGGGTCAGGAACCTCTACTAACATCACTCAAAATGATAAATTGTTGTGATTTATTGTGATTGGACAACTTAATTTCACACTTTGCATCAACACTAACGTCATTTACTGTCACATCACAAAAGCCCAAGCCGGCACAAACTACGTGATACGTCACATTCCGCATGCCTGACGGACCAGTTTGTCTATGAGGTTTGTCACTTGTTCCTCCCTTTCAGGAAAGACATCACTGTCTTTTATCACAGAAACCTGCTCTGCAAGCCTGGATATCACATCAATGTCATCTGGAAGCAGTATCCCCAAACCTCGAAGCAAAATTATCGAATAATATAGACCCATCAGCTTGTCCCTCGATTGTCCTACTTGCCTGAAATAAGCGCCCTTTGAGATGCCAAACTCGAACTCGGACAGACTCTTTCGATTTAAAATAATTTTAATTTGTTTCTCTGTAAACAGAGATTTTTTGATAATTTGACGAATAATACTGTTAAAATTAGAATTATCGATCTCTGCCATAGCTATACAGATCTGTATACCGACATATCAATTAAACTTTAAAGCGTTCATTTTGAACCACAGGTATGGGAAAAATTGAAGAATACCTTCATGCGTCACGAAAGAAAAAATCCGCATTAATCTTCGTGTTAATCGATTCTGAGGTATCAAAGATCAAAGAATCTGCCAAACTCGCAAAGAGCGTAGAAAAAATTGGCGCCTCAGCCATACTTGTCGGGGGCTCCTCGGCAACTGACCAGATTGAGATGGCTCAAGTTGTAAAAACTCTAAAAAAATCAATAAAAATTCCAATAATTCTGTTTCC
>SCVO01000039.1 GCA_004322465.1 Candidatus Nitrosotenuis sp. | reverse complement strand
GACACGATGGTCGGCAAGCCAAAGCAAACCGGCCTTGATCAGTTCTTTTGGAGCTAAGCAGGGATTATTTTTATAAGAAAATGTTGTGTTAATTGCACAGCATTCGGCTTAACATCGGCAGGATGTTATTTCAATCCAATGAGTACAAACATCAATCTACAACTTCATAGAACGCACCGAGGCGTAGCGCCAGTAATCGCTACACTTTTGCTTGTCGCAATAGCAGTGGTTGGTGGAGGAATAGTCTTTGCATATTCGCAAAGCTTCTTTAGCTCCTCACAGATTAGTGGAAAGCCCACAATTGAGGCACTGAAGATTCTAGGATATGATGCAAGAGCAACAGACATAATCCAAAATCAAAACGGAGTTAATTTTGGCGCAGCTTCTGGTGGTGATGCAGATACACTAAAGGAATTAGGGGAGAAGGTAGCAGTATACATCAAAAACGATAGTGTTCAATCAATAACATTGAATGAACTCAGACTTGGTGGATCGATCTACACATTCGCTAACCCAGCACCAGCTACTCTGAGTGTAGTTCCAACCGGACAATACACTCTTGCAGGAGCAGCAGGGGGCACAGGTACTGAGCTCATCACAGCAAATTCTGCGGCAGTGATTCAGCCAGGCCAGACAACTAGTGTAGTTGTATCCCTCAGTGAAGACATGAAGACAGGTAGAGACACACAGTTCAAGTTAACCACTACCAACGGAGCAGTTTTTGTTGGCACAGTTGTCATTGGACAACAAAGTGGCTAACCCCTCTTTTCTTTTTATGGAGAATGAAAATGCTTCGTGAACTATGCCTGAAGACACTTTTGATAATGCTGGCAGTTTTTGCCATTATTCTAGGAAACATCGTATTTGCTGTTGCCCAAGTAGAACCAAGCACTAATCTGGTAATCAAACTTGCCCCATCTATTATAGAATCAGGAGAAAACACGCATCAACTGGGCCATGTTGGATTTGCAAACAAGTACGGGAGTCTAATTAAAGTTGGAAAGGACACCATAGTTAATTTAGAATCAGAATACCCGAGCATAGCCACGGTACCAGATAAGGTAACAATTCCTGCCAATTCACAGTATGCGACTTTTGACGTAAAAACCACATCAAGTGCAGGAACAACGAAAATCTTCGCATCGTTTGGGGACGAGCGTGTCTTCGACACATTGATTGTCGGAAGGACCCAGGATGAGATTAAAAACGACCTTAAGCTAGTCGTCAATCTCCCTACAGAAGAGATGAACGTGAACTCTGAGATGCCATTTTCATTATATTTACAGAATTCAAACGGCGACATAACACAGGCACCATTTGACATTACCATAACACTAGACTATGAGAAAAACCTAATCGGAATCGATGCAAGCGACCTCACAATCAAAAAAGGCAACAGCTACATCTGGGGCACAATAAAATCAATGGATAAAGTTGGAAACGCGTTCATCAGGGCATCGTCTGACAAGATTGGTTTTGATGAAGCAAAGGAAATCAAAATCTCATCATCACTGCCATCATCACTTCAAGTAAACATATTTCCAGACAAGGTTCCTGCTACATTAAAGCGAGACATTGACATCGTGGTTAGCCTGGTGGATTCTGACGGATTACCCACGTTTGCCCAAAACGACGTCAAACTGCAATTCTTCTCAGATGACCAGTCAGTTGGAAACCAAATCGACAGGACGATAAAAGAGTCCCAGCTCAGTGGAATAATAAAAAAAGGAGAGTTCAGTTATCATTTTAGACAAAAAGTAGACCTGCAGGATGAAAACAAGACCATAACAATTGGCGCTGCAACAAAGGGGCTTGGAGTATCAGAGGACACATTCTATACGGTAAAGCCGTTCACTTCTGACAACCCCATTGTCGGAAACAAAACCATGCAAGTCTACACGTTAGAAAAAATTCCGACAAAGTCCCAAACAATCGCAGTGTTCCAAATAGGGACATTGCTTAATGTAGAACATACAGACACCACCACAGATACTACTGATTCCGCAGCAGAACCAGTAAAAGAATTCTATCCTGTAATAGTCAATGAAAACTATGACTCTGTAGGAAGCGAAAAGATGGTAAGCATGATATCAAGCAATGACTTGCTTTTGAAAATAACCGAACTTGGAAAAATCGGCGCAACCTCGTCATATGGGACATCGACAATAGAGACAGGCCAAGAGACAGGTTCAGTCACTCTTGCTTCTACAATAAAGGGCATCGGCTCTGCAACGACTAAGACCGAGATAATCAATACGCTCAAGCAGGAAAAAACAATGATTTTCCTACCGACAGGTGCAAGTTCTGTCCTTTTTGATAAAAACGGCTACTTTGACTTGTTCATCATATCGCTGGATTCCAAAAACAGGCCCACTGCAGTGGAGACCGAAGTTCGATACTTGGTTACTCCAATTAACGAAATCATGACAGTAGAAAAGGGCAAGACGTACTCTCACGTGACATTCCTTGGAAACTCGATCCAATTGGAGGATCAGGGGCAACTGGCAATCAAAACAATCCCTGTCGGAGAATCGGCAAACCACAGCCTTGAGGTAGAAAACACGTTTGCAATGACGCCAACTGCAAAGATCGCAGTGTCAGTTCCATTTGACATGCTAAATCCAAACAAGGCAAAGTACACTGGACTAGTGCAGCTCATTGACTTTAGCAACAACCCAGTCACATTATCAGAAGATCTCACAGTGAGGCTGAATCCATCAGAGATAGGATTGGTGAATATGCCAGACTATGTGGTGATTCCAAGCGGAGTATCATATGCCGAATTCCCACTAGAGACAAAGGGAAAAACTGGAACCGTAACACTTGGTGCAAATGCCAAAGGGATTGTGGGAGGTCAGACAGAAATTGAGATAAAACCGACCATTACAAAACTAAAGATAAGCATCGGCAGCATAAACGAGCCGCTCCCGATTGACAAGCCAACAGACCTAAAGGTCTACGTAGACGACGAGCAAGACATGCCAGTACAGGGAGTTTCAATCAGGACGATTTCAACAGACTTGGACGTAATGCCGGATACTGTAATGACTGATGCCGATGGCAGTGCAATAATACACTTTAATGCCAAAAAAGCGCCCAAGACGTCGCTTCAGATTTTTGCAACAGCCGCTGGATTCTCTGAGGAGAAAAAGGCATTAGACTTTGACGTAACGCCTGAAGAAATCAAAAAGACAGAGATTCCCCAGCAGATAATCTATGCAGGGGTAGTAATAGTGGCCGCAGTTGTCGGCGCAATGATTTACTTTTTGAAAAAGCCAAAGGCGGCAATCAAAGAAGAAGAGTTCGACTAGACAAACACCACATCAAAACCAAAACTTACTGCACACAAAGTCATCCAGTACATAATGAAAACGACAACTTTGTAATTGTTGAAAATAATTAATTCTACTCGGATAAGAAAATCACATCAGTTTTATTTTCCTAAGTTAAAATAAAAAAAGAGTGCGGGTTTTACCGCTGTGTTTCAATCAACGCATAGCTGACTTTGTATGATTCTGCCTCAAAGAGAGAGCATTGGAACTCAAAGCCTAGCTTGCCAGTCGGATTTGTGACTGGAGAGAAATCAGGATCTTGTGCGTAACTTGCAGTGTGTGGGCCAATTCCAGAAAGTGTACATAATGGACTTGTTGCAAACTGTGCAGGAACTTGATCAATTTTTCCTTTTTCGATTACGCTAAAAAGAACAATAGTCGTGTCTGTTTTTAATGCGTCATCTACTACTAGGATACTTCGGTCATTACCTACATTTGCAAGTTCAACACACGGATCTGTCTTTCCTGGTGCAGAGCAACTGTCGGCAGCATTTGGATCAACCCTATTGAATTCCAATGTGTTGTAGCGAAATATCACGCCTGGCTGTACTGGGCCTGATGGAATAATTGGCTGATTAACTATGTAGCATTCAATGTGCTGTCCGTTATCTAGCGTTATTGTTCCACCTAGATTCTCAGGACAGTGTCCGTCACCCCTTATCTCCACAAACTCGTATCCTGCCAAGCCTGACTCGGTAAGTACTACAGGTTTGTTTTGAGCTACGGTGATCATAGTTCCATTTGTCGTTATTTGCGTGTTGTTTAGTATTATTCCAAAGCTTGCTACTGTTGGAACTGGGTTTCCTTCGTTGTTTATTACGACTTTGTACACTTTGACTGTTGGGGGATCAATTACTACGCTTCCTCCACCTTTGGTATGATTGCCATTATGGGTATCATCATGCTCGTCGTCATGATCATCATCATGCTCGTCGTCATGATCATCATGATTGTGGTTTTGGTTAGTGTTGTGATTGTTGCTACCAGTGTTGTTATTTCCTGTTGCATTTGCAACTAGAAAATCTGGCGTCATCATGCCAAACAGGAGTGCCGCTGCCGCAATGATTGAGAGTGTTGCTATTTTATTCATTAGTTCTAGGAATGACTTAAGATTTAAACGCCTAATGTTGTTCATCAGTACAAACAAAACTACACGTTACAACTTGTTTTATGGAGTTACCTGCAATACAATTTCTGCAAGAGGTCCAATCGGAAACGAATTGTTGACATCCCCATCTGCAAGAACATACATGACATACATCTGTGTATCAGGAATTGGAGGCGCTTTTGCAGTAAATTGGATTGTTCGTGCAATCCCCCCTCCACCTGTGATATCACCAGTCAGGACTCCAGTTATTTGAGACGAGGTATCCGCAAATGACTGGTAGACAGGTGCCGCAAATCCATCATATGATACTATGTTGACATCTGTCCAGCCTTTTGGTATGTTGACTATGAGCCTAGAGCCGGAACTTATGACATTTGTACCGCCAGCATCAAAGTCTGCAATTGTCGCGTTGAATTTAACGGTGGAGCCAGCTTTGATATTTGTCATATTTGTAAAGATGTTGTTATTACTCATTGATTCTGGCACTTTGGTTAGGTATACATTCGGTAATGACGAGCCGGTGTTTTTCATTGCCGAACCATATCCTGCCTTTCCAAATTGCCCAAGCGTTGTAAAGACATTAGTCTGAATGACAACAGTTTCCAAGTCAGCCTGAGTACCAGCAAGAGAACCAGGGGTTACTTTAGCCAAAAACGGAAACACGGATTTTGGTTCAATTTTTTGTGGACTGAGAGTATTCTTCCACACTAGTTGATTATCAGACGGACATGACCAAAAGCTCGGAGTCGGTTGGACTGCAGTCGGGTTGCAGTATGCCGAACCAGTGGTTGAGTCAAAGATTTTATCATTAGATTGTGCCCTTGGGGTAATCGCGTTTATGACTACTTTGCTCACGTAGATCGGCTGGCTGGTAGGATTTACAACGTTGACTCCCCACAGACCATTCTGCGATGACGCTTCACCGAACGGAGATGGAAGCACCATAAAGATTTCTGGCTTTGAGAGCAAGGTCTGTGTAATTATAGTACCAAGATTGTCATTGTTGCTAAGATGGACTGTCGTTGTCCCGTTATTGCTTTTGACTTGATTGCCAGTCATCTCATCCACCCCTAACGCATACGTGGAAAAGGCAACATCAGTCCCAATTGTTCCAAGAAGGTTGTACTTCCATGCAAAAATTGTCGATTCTGCCGGAGCCAGGCTAGTGTGGGGCTGCAGGATTGGCGATGCAGAAACTACAGCCGACAATGGACTTACTATGATCGGACCTGTGGTCACATTGAGCAGGGTAGTAGTGCCAACATTTGTGACAAAAATCCACGCAGTTGCGTTTTCTCCAATGCTTACGTCGGGCGGATCAATCATCATTTTTACTTTCAAATTATTTATTCCGTTCACGTCAAGGCCGACTGTTTTGATTGTCCCGATGGATGATACCACCTTGATGTTGTAATCGCCAGGAGTCAGATACAGCGGCTTGTTCTCCAGAATTTCCGCCCCATACCCAGATGCCAGGACAGAGTCAAGATAGTTCAGATCAAATTTTGTAGCTGGGGCCTGGGAGTTTGTGTTATTGATTATCCAAATGTTGTCAATTTGGAGCGGGTTTGTTCCCTCGTTGTTCACAAAGACTGCAAGTCTGTTATTGTCAGCGCTGTTGACCGATGCAGAAACAGAAAACTTTTCCTGAATCTTGTGTATCTCAGTGTCTGCTATTGTTTGCTGCGCAGTCAACATGTCGGACTGGGTCTCTATGACAAGATATGACGTGGAAAGGCCAGCAGTCAGAAGCACCATGAAAAACACAGAGCCTATAACCGTGGAGACTGCCCTTTTTTTGCCAAAAATCATTCCAGTCATCTTGTCTCACCACTCAAAATTACAAACTCTGCTGAGCGGACACTGCCGAAATTAACCAGCACTTGGATTGGCTTTGAAAGCGAAATGTCAGAACCGATGTCCTTGCTTAGTTTTACAATCAGCGTCACCTCTTCGTCGTCGGACAGTTGGTTGGTGGATTTTTGCACCAATCCGCCTGAGGATACGATGCTAAATTTCCCGTTCATCGGGTAGTTTCCAGAAAAGTCATCAGCGCTTGCGTCAAACGATTTTCCGGCAGTCTGGGTGTCCAGAATGTGGGTGACTCCGTTGATTTGCAGGTTTTTTATGTAGACTGGAGTCGTGCTGATATTTTTTATCTGTACTGTGATAAAGTCAGTCCCGCTGGTATTTGGGATATTGTTTGCAAAACCGGCACAGGACATGGTGCAAAGCTTTTTGTCAAACTTGTTGTCAAGCGACGAAATATCCGACAGGTTGGCAGAGTCCCTCGTATCATAACCAGTCAGCCTAATGGAATAAACAGGTGACACTGGTTGCGTGGCGCTCGGATCTACACTGCCAAACCCGCTTCCTTGGACAAGGTTTGCCAGAAAAAACGAGCCAATAGTGGTGATTGCCAGCAGCATGAGTGTGCCGATTATCTCAGAGATTCCGCGCCTCTTTGACAAAACAAGGCGTTTCAAGTGTTAAACGGCCTCGCAACGGTTCCAAAGAAGTTTCCCTTTGATGTAAGAATCGAAATCTCGTACTTGGAGTTCACGTAGTTTGGATCATCCCATCGCTGAGAGAACTGCAGGTTGCCTGAAAGCAGTATGTTGGTTCCAACATTTGGTTGGGCATCCACAGCCATCGTGTTGTTGTTAATTATCAGGTCTTGCGTGTCAGTCTTTACCATTGTGACTTTGGTAATGGTAAGATCAACTGTTCCGGTGTTTCGAAGCGAGATGGTCATCTGATTCCCTGCAGGCTCAAACCGGATGTGCTCAAAGACGATATCCTCGCGCACGCCTTCGTTTTGGTATGTTATGCTGCTAGACAGCCGGTTGCTGATTTCGCCCACTTCGTTGAGCCCCTTTGTCACAACGACGGTTCCCATTGGGACCACTATTGCAAGCATGAACAAGCTGCCCATGATTTGGCTTATTGCCCGCCGATTTTTTTTAAAATGTGGTCGCCTAGTCATTTGTTTTGGCCAGAATCGATTTGAAGTTTGTGCGAAATTGCTTTTTCCGCCTCAGACAGAATTTCTGAGATGTTTTGCGACAGTATTATCGACACGTTGTATTTTGACGCGATGGATTTTGTTTTCTCCGTGATTGACGTATAGCCAATTAGGATTGCAATCTTTGGCGAGGTATCAAGGATTTGTATTATTCTAGAGTCTATCGAGTTGTTCTGGTCAGAATCGTTTATCAAAATGAATACGGACTGGTTTTTGTCATCAGTCCCATACACGTCAATCGTGTGGTCGTGGCCGCTTCTCCCCTTTACGGTATAGTTCTCCTCGGCTGAAAACCTAAACTTTGCTAACAGTTTCGCAAGTTCGCTTTTTAATTTCAGATAGTCAAACGGCGGTTTGGTGCCAGAGCTGGTCAGGAGGTACCCGTAAACGGTAATCGTTTTTGCCTCGTTGACATTAAAATCGTGATCATATTCCTTGCAGTAAAAACTGATTGTCGCATCGTCGAATTTTTCCTTACAGTCGCCGCAGAAATACCACGTGGCAGGAATGCGCAGCTCCTTCTGAGGCGCTTTAATGGACTTGTTGCATGACGGGCATTTCAGATTGTCAGGATCCAAATCCAGGAATTTGGATTTTTCTGCAAGATAGCCGCAGCTTTTGTGCTCAAGCAGGTGAAGCTTCTCGACGCTAATCGAGTTGCATTTTGGGCAGAACAGTCGGACATTTACCAAAAAGGAGGACTGGTGTTCGGGGCACACTAGGAACCTATTATAGACAAACTTCTCAAGCAGGTCCAGTTTTGGGTGCGTGAGTTTGTCCAGAAAATCGACGTTCGTTACGACTTCCTCTACTTCCTTTAGCGCCAGATACAGGTATCTTCCTTCCACGTACCGAATTTCCGGAATTACGGTCCCGTTGTAATTTTCCTTCACTTTGTCGAGGAACTTTTGGATTTTTTCCTTGTTTTGATCACTCCAGCGCAGGATTTCGCGGATTTCCGCAGTGTTTTCTTCGGGCTTTGCAAGCAGCGGCTTTGCAGGATTGGTCTTTTTCTCCGAGCCTGAGCCCGCCCCTGACTTTGAGTTCTTGTTTAACTGAAACATGTCGCCTCGTAATTGTAATTCATAATGTCTGTGATAACCGATGTAAGATTCGACGATGTAAGGAGAATGTTGTTCAATTGCACTCACAATCTCTTATGAATAATTTTTATCACTGAAATGCATTGGCCTCAACCAATCTGCCAAAGAGCAATTATTTTATTCGAATAAGAAAAAGCAACCCCCTAAATTTTGCAAAATACATAGTAGATAAAATTCCAAGTGCGGAAAAGGCAGAGCCAAAGCAGGCGGCATTGCCAGAGGTAGACTATACCAAGATGGTAAATCTCAGGCACGATAATGTCGATTCCATAAATGTCGACAGCAACATCATGCCGAAATTCAAAACGCTAAACAAGATTGACTTTGAGGACGCGGAGATCTATGCAGGACTGATAAAGGATCCCACATCGAAAAACGGCCTAAGATACGTAATCATAGAGCCACAGCTTAGCAAGCACGACGAGATAAACTTCAGAGTAATTAAAAAACTCCTCGTCTCAGAGATGGACATCTCGCTTACCAACATCAGGACAAAAAAAGAGGCTGCGACAGAACTAAAAAACAAAATCTTTTACCTCATTAAAAAATACAACATCGAGATTCCGACAAGAAACCTTTCCAAGATAACATACTATGCGGTGCGCGACTTTGTCTATCTTGGAAAAATCGAGCCGCTCATGCGGGATCACATGATTGAGGAGATCAGCTGCGACGGCACAAACATTCCGTTATACATATGGCACAGGGAGTTTGAGTCGGTTCCAACAAACATTGCATATGAGACAGAGGATGAGCTGAACAACTTTGTCCAAAAGATGTCGTATGTGGGAGGAAAGCACGCGTCGCTTGCAAACCCAATCGTAGACGCTTCGCTTCCAGACGGCAGCAGAATAAACCTCACACTTGGAAGCGAGATAACAAGGCGCGGAAGCACGTTTACCATAAGGCGATTTCGTGCGGACCCAATTACGATAATTGACCTAATCAAGTTTAGAACAATTTCGGTGTACGAGGCAGCATACCTATGGTATTCCGCAGAAAACAACTCCACGATGCTAGTCGGGGGTGGAACCGCTAGCGGCAAGACCACGTTATTGAACTCACTTTCGTCATTTATCAGACCGGGACAAAAGATAGTGAGCATCGAGGACACGCACGAACTAAACCTGCTCCATGAAAACTGGATTCCTGCAGTTTCACGCCAAAACTTTACCGACGGCCAGATGGGCGAAATTACCCAGTTTGACCTGCTAAGGGCCGCACTGCGACAGAGGCCAGACATCATCATAGTTGGAGAAACCAGAGGTAGGGAGGCATACACCCTGTTTCAGGCAATGGCCACAGGGCACGGCGGATTTTCATCGATTCACGCAGACTCTATAGATGCCACGCTGACAAGGCTTGTTTCGTCTCCGATGGATGTCCCAAAGACGCTCATTGCGAACACTTTGGACATAATCACGCTTCAGCTGAAACTACGAATCAACGACAAGTCAGTTAGAAGGATCATTCAGATATCCGAAATTGACGGGCTGGATGAAAAGACGCAGCAGATAAAGACGCACGAAATTTTCAAGTGGAATCCAAAGGAAGACACCCATGAGTTCATGGGCAATAGCATCGTGATTAACAAAATCAAGGAAAGGACGGGGATTGACGAGGATCACATCATGTATGAGATCAAAAAAAGAAAGGCAGCCCTGGAGTGGCTCACGCAAAACAACATACGAAGCCACAAGGACGTGATGAAAAACGTTCTGGAATTCTATTCAAATTCGGATAGGTTTTACGAAAAGAAAAGACTAATGGTTGAAGAGTGATCAAATTTGCTGAGATCAAAAAATACTGATGCACATAAACACCAGGTATCAGGGTTCCAGGTGTACGGCTATCGGCTGCTGAATAGGCACCTCGACTTTTTGTATCCAAGGTTGCCAAAACTTCGAGAAAACATCAAGCAGGCAATGATGCCAATGCCATACGAGGTCTTTGTGGCAAGCATGGTTTTTGCAAGCATCATCGCCGCAATTGTCGGCCTAGTTGGAGCATTTATGGCGCTCACACTGCTCAATGTGGAAATAATTCCGACTGTGATTCTAAGCATTGTTTCATCAATGGGGCTGTCGATTATGACTTTTTTTGGAATGCAGGCAGTGCCAATACTCAATTCCAAAAATCGCGCCGCAAAGTTATCCGACGAGATTCCGCACTACATCGGGTACATGGCCACGCTGTGTGCAAGCGGATTGTCACTTGAGGGGATATTCAAGGCAATCTCCAAGGAAGAGTCAGCAGAGGAAATAGTAAAGGACGCAAAATTCGTGACACGAAACATTGAGATTTTGGGAATGGATGTCATCACCGCCGTAAACGACCTCATAAAACGAGCGCCAAAGGGCCCGTATTCCGAACTTTTGGAAGGAGCAATAATCACGTTCAACGCAGGGGGAAACCTAAGGGAATATTTTCTTGCAACTGCCAAAGTGCACCTTGAGGAGAAAAAGATCAACATAAAGAGATCAACTGAATCCCTGGGAGTTTTGGCAGAAATGTACACCATTTTGCTAATTGTTTTTCCGCTAATGGCAATCATCATGCTGTCCATAATGGCAATAATGAACCCGAATCTGGGCGGGTTTGATCTCATCACGCTCATGAATCTACTAACATATGCAGTCGTTCCGCTGTTTGGAATTGTTTTGCTGATTATGATGAACTCAATGGTGCCAAAGAGGTAAACATGGCAAAGACAGCGCTAGGGCCAGACGTACAGGTTCCTACAATCCCATTACTGAAAACTGAAAAGTTCAAAGTCATAGTGATCTCAGCAGTTGCGAGCACGTTTGTCATCCTGTTCAGCTTTTATCTTTCAAACGTAGTTCAGTCAATTACAAGAGATGTCGGAATAATTTTCGGCGTTTTGGCAGGAGTCATCCCGCTTACTTTGCTGCACCTAAAAGAGGTCCAAAGAAGAGAAAGCATAGACAGGCACCTCCCGTTATTTCTGCTCTCACTTGTGAGCTCCATTCAGAGCGGCTCAAATCTCATTCAGGCAATTCTTGTCACACCCGAACGCAACATGGGATCACTTGGTCCGCTGCTAAACAACCTCAAGGCGAACATCAGCTGGGGCATGCCAATCAACGAGGCGTTTGTGAACTTTGCTCAAAAGTCAGGAACCCGCATGACAAAAAGGGTCACCACGCTACTTGAGATAGCATACAAAAACGGCGGAAACGTATCAGAAAACCTCGACACCATCCAAAAACACGTAAGCGAGGTCAGGAACCTCGAGAAGGAGAGAAAGTCAGCGCTGCAGCCATACACGTACACCATTTACATCGCATACGCAGTTTTTATCGCAATAACAGTAATCCTCTCAACCCAGTTCTTCACCCAGATAGAATCAGTAAAGCACCTTTTGCAGCAGAACAACATTTCGTCGTCTGCAAACATCTTTGCCGCGCTTTCAGGCGTAAAAATAGACGAGCTTGACTCAATCCTGTTCAACATGGCAATAATAGAATCGATTTTTGGCGGCCTTGCGGCAGGCAAGGTCGGCTCCGGATCATATGTTTCTGGAATAAAGCACGTGATTGTGATGGTGGTGATCGCAGTCATCGCGTTTAACGTGAGTTGAAACTGAAGTCTCGCTCACTGACTATTAAATTCGTCGTCAGATTCCATCTTTTTCTTAATTAATTACATTTCATGTTGATAGATGTTAAAAATGTCTGTTCAAAAAAAACAAAGAATATCGTTAATACACAACGATCCCATTAGATCTATGAAAGAGACAAGCCTGGATAACGAAGACATCCTGCTTACAAGGACGTACAATCCGCACCACGCGGATTTGGCGTACGAGCTTTCCTCGATTCTAAGTCTTGACGAGCTTGAGACGCGGATCTACTTGAACCTTTTACGGACAGGTCCGATTACTGCAAGCGCACTTTCAAAAGAAATCAACATCGACAGAGCAAAGACATATCGCACAATCGACAAGCTGTCAAACGACGGAATAGTTTCAATTTCTTTTTCATCACCAAAACTTTGCATTGCAACAGACCCTGACGAAATTTTATCGCTTACGCTGAGAAGAAAAGAAGAAGAATTGGCCAAAATAAAAAAAGAAGGGAAGCAGATCATCGAAAAAATAAAGGAAGTCACCAACGCAGACAATAAGACAAACGTTCCAACATTTCGCATCATACAGGGAATAGAAAACATCAGCTCGCAGATTGAAAGAATCCTGGAAAACAGCACCGGCACCCTATACCTTGTCACCACCCTGACAGACGTCTCAAGACTGTACCACTCAAAGATTCCTGAAAAGATCAGACTTGCGGAAAAGGCAGGCGGGGATGTGCGCCTGATAGTGGATGACGTGCCGCCAAAGATGATCTCGTTTGTAAAAAGATTCGGCGTAAGCGAAGTGCGAATTGGAAAGCTTCCATCAAAGGGAAGAATAGTAGTGTCAAAAAGCTGCCCAATAACTGGAAAACTTCTCATGTCAGATTCTGCAGTAAAAGGAACCCTGCATGAGAACACGGAGACAGAGTGTGCCTTGTTTACAAACTCCGAGGAAATGACAAACAACATATTCACGCTGTGCAATTTCATTTGGAAAACATCCGAGCAGCTAAGCATCTAGTATTTTATTAAAAACAATAAATAATGCGTAAAATCACTTTGTAAAAGTCTTGTTTATCATAAATTATAAAAATTACGAGGAGATTTCAGGAAATGACGCCGCAAGGCTTGCTGCAATTGCAGACAGAATTGCAAAAAAATACAAGGTCAGAATTGCCGTTGCGCCTCCACACCACCTGTTATCAAGCATCAAAAACTATTCAGGGCCGGTACTTGCACAGCACGTGGATAATGCCAAAGTCGGCAGCACCACAGGATTTGTCATCCCAGAACTATTAAAAAAATCAAAAATCAGCGGCTCGCTAATCAATCACAGCGAGCATCGAATTCCAAGCAAGGACATAGCAGAACTAGTAGAGAGGCTGCAAAAACTGAAAATGATCACAGTCGTATGCGTCAAAGACGTCGCAGAAGCCGCAAAATACGCAAAACTAAATCCAACATACATCGCAATAGAACCGCCAGAGCTGATCGGATCTGGAAAGGCGGTGTCGACTGAAAAGCCGGAACTGATCACAGAGGCAGTGCAGGCAGTAAGGGCTGCAAAGAACAGCACCAGGTTACTTTGTGGTGCAGGCATAGTCAGCGGCCAAGATGTCAGAAAGGCAATGGATCTTGGATCAAAAGGGATACTCGTGGCAAGCGGCATAGTGAAGGCAAAGAACTGGAATGCGATTGTCGAGGAATTTGCAAAGGGAATGCTTAAAACACGTTCAAAGCGATAGAAAAATCCGGTGATAGAAAGATGAAAATGGTTTATTTCTTTGACGAGGGAGACGGCAAGAACAAGAAACTTCTTGGCGGAAAAGGCGCAGGCCTAGCAGAGATGACAAGACTAAAGCTCCCAGTACCACCAGGATTTACAATTACAACAGACGTTTGCAAGATGTACTATCAGAATAACAAAACTCTTCCAAAGAGCCTTTGGGCGGAGGTAAAGAAAAACATCGCAAGACTGGAAAGAAAGACAGGAAAGAAATGGAACTCCAGTACCAACCCACTGCTGGTGTCAGTCCGCTCCGGTGCAGCACTGTCGATGCCAGGCATGATGGACACCATTCTGAACCTTGGACTAAACGATACGGCAGTTGAAGCGATTGCAAAAAAGACAAACAATCCAAGATTTGCATGGGACTCGTATCGCAGATTCATCCAATTGTTTGGCAAAGTAGTGTTTGGTGTAAATGACAAAAAGTTTGACGAAATCCTAGAAGAGGCAAAGAAAAAGCAGGGAGTTCATGTCGACAGCGACCTAAACGAGCAGTCACTTAGATACGTCGTCGCACAGTACAAGGAGACCTGCCAAAAGCACACGGGAAGACCGTTCCCAACAAGCGCAGACGAGCAGCTGGAATTGTCAGTAAAGGCAGTCTTTAACAGCTGGATGGGCGAGCGAGCGGTGGTTTATCGTGAAAAGAACCACATCACGCGGGATATCGCAGATGGAACCGCAGTAAACGTAGTCACTATGGTATTTGGGAACATGGGAAATGACAGCGCTACAGGCGTTGTATTTACAAGAAACCCAGGCGACGGTACAAACAAGATTTTTGGCGAATATCTGGTAAATGCGCAAGGCGAAGACGTAGTAGCTGGGGTCAGAACTGGAAAACCAGTCGATGAAATGAAAACAGAAATGCCAAAAAGCTACAAACTTTTGGCAGATACCTGCAAAAAACTAGAAAAACACTACAATGAGCCACAGGACATCGAGTTTACAATAGAGCAGGGAAAATTTTACCTTCTACAGACCAGGTCTGCAAAGATGAACGCTTCTGGAATGATCAAAACCTCAGTAGACATGGTAAGGGAAAAACTCATCACCAAAGACAGAGCACTATTACGATTACAACCTGATCAATTAGAACAGCTGCTCCACAAGACAATCAATTATGAAAAGGCAAAAGAATTCCCCAAAGTAGTAAGGGGGATTGCAGCATCACCTGGCGCGGCAAGCGGCATTGCAGTGTTTGACGTAAAGCACGCAGTTGCGATGGGCGAAAACGGCGCCAAGGTAATTTTGGTCAGAGAGGAAACAAAACCAGAAGATGTTCCCGCGTTTTTTGCCTCAGTCGGCATTCTGACTAGTCGCGGAGGAAAAACATCGCACGCAGCAGTGGTTGCAAGAGGAATGGGCAAGCCGTGCATAGTAGGATGCTCGGATTTGAAAATAAACCCAGAAACAAAACAGGCAAGCGTTGGCAATTTGACAATACACGACGGCGATTCCATCACAATCGACGGAAGCATCGGAGACGTATACATGGGCGAGGTCCCAACAATAGAGCCGCAGATCACTGACGATTTTAGAACAGTTCTTGAATGGGCACAAAAGGCAAAGAAAATAGGAATCAGGGCAAATGCCGACACTCCTGACGGCGCGCAGCTAGCAAGAAAATATGGCGCGCAGGGAATTGGATTGTGCAGAACAGAAAGAATGTTCAATGCCGCAGACAGACTAGGACTATTTGTAAAACTAATCATGGCAAAGTCAGTAGAGGAGCGAAAGCAGCACCTGCTCAAACTGCAAGAGCTGCAAAAGAGCGATTTTATTCAAATTCTAAAGACGATGGAAGGCTACAAGGTGACAATCAGGCTCCTTGATCCGCCGCTCCACGAATTCCTACCAAATCCTGAGGAACTAATCAACAGAGTACACAAGCTGGAAAAACTTGGAAACTCGCAAGAGCTGGAAGACGTGAAGATAATTCTTGCCCGTGCGCACGAACTTGCGGAGATAAACCCAATGATGGGCCACAGGGGAGTGCGAGTCGGAATAACATATCCAGAAATATATGAGATGCAAATCAGGGCAGTCTTTGAGGCAGCCGCAGAACTAGCAAAGCAAAAGATCAACGCGTATCCACAGATAATGATTCCACAGGTAGGCAGCATTGCAGAACTAAACTACATCAAGAAAATCTATGACAAGGTAAAGGCAGAATCAGAATCAAAGCACGGAATCAAACTCCCGATAAACTTTGGGACCATGCTAGAGGTGGTTCGAGGCTGCCTGACGTCCAACGAGCTTGCAAGCACTGCAGAGTTTTTCAGCTTTGGGACAAACGACCTAACACAGGCAGTATTTAGCTTCTCAAGAGAGGATGCAGAAGGCAAATTCCTTCCAGAATACATAGAAAAGGAAGTTCTCGAGAGGAACCCCTTCCAGACAGTGGATGTGAACGGCGTTGGAAGCCTTGTGAAAATTGCAATCGCCAACGGCAGGACAGTGAAACCGAATATTGAAATCGGCGTTTGCGGAGAGCACGGCGGAGATCCAAACTCTGTCAAGTTCTTCCACAACATAGGAGTATCATATGTAAGCGCATCACCGCACAGAATTCCTATCGCAATTGTTGCAGCAGCTCAGGCTGAAATCATAGACAAAAGCGCGCCAAAACAGTCAAAGAAGAAAAAGCCTTCAAATAAAAAGTCTCAGAAGAAAAAATCACGCAAGTGACTCTATTTTTCGCTCAAGTTGTGAAAGAGTAAACGGTTTTTCTAAAACGACTATCTTGTCGACAAGATCGTCGGTTTCATCCTCCAATGCCCATTTTTGATATCCGGTGATGAATAGAATTTTTTGTTTTGGGTTTTTTGCCAGAATTTCCTTTGCCGCCTTTGCCCCGGTCTTTTTTGGCATGTTGTGATCCAATAGAACCAGATCAAACGGGGACTCGTCAAGTGAGTCAAATTCTGTTTTTTTGAGCCTTTCTTTGTATTTTTTTAGGCATTCCACTCCGTCCGGTGTGTTAATCACGGTGTGGCCTTTTTTCTCAAGCAATATCTTGTACTGCTGTGCAACAAACTTGTTGTCTTCTGCAACCAAGATTATCATTTCAGCTATTGTGATTTTTTGTTGTGCTTGAAGAGTAGTATGTTTTTTCTGAACAACATGAAACATGCCCACTGATGATTTCTACGCAAGCCTTTTTTTACTAAAAATCAGTTTTATGTTGACGGTTCATTCGGCAACTACCGAGATAGGACCTGCCAAGACCAACCAAATCAGAGTGAGGATATCTCAAGTCGGCCATGTTCTCCGATATCCTCACTTTTTAAACAAAATTTGCCCAAAAACATGAATGGGAATCAGAGGATTGACAGATTCGATTATAATTTAGGAATGATTTTGGATTTTGCGCTAAACCCAACTATGCTCACGATGGCAACTCCAAGAACAATCATTGCGATTGAGCCAAACTCAGGAGTTACGTGTATTGGGATCATGTCGTCCTTTGGGCCACTCCAGTTTGCCTGGTCATCGGGCAGTCCGATTCCAAGTATTTTTACTTGAACGTCAACTGGATCGTCTGAAGCCACGGCCTCTGTGGAATGATTGTCTTGACCAGTATGTGTGTGGACGCCGGATTCATTAAGAATTTCTGTTGCTCCTTGGGTTGCAATAATGTCATAGTTGACATGGTCGATTAGATTTCCGTCAGAATCTTTGAATGCGATGTTCACATCCATTGGTTCATCTTTAGACGGAGCAGTAGTTATGAGGTCAACATGCACTGAGCCATCAGACGATGTTGCTTTGATTAAAGAACCGTCATCTATCGCTTCTGGATGAAATGACGCTTCCACATCGGTGCCATTTATCGTTGTAAATACGTGAACTGTCGGTGAACCGGTTTCATCTAGAGTGAGTTTTCCAAGGTATAGCCCAGGTGTTTCCTCGGATTCAACCATTGCAAGTGTTGTCTTTTTGTCATTTACTGTAATTGATACGTCCAAGTTAGATGCAAGGCCGGTTATTCCGTTTGTCGGTTCTGCTTCATCTACATGACTTTCATCCATAGTAGCATTATTGCCCATGTCGGACATTGGCGGGGCAGATTTGTCTTCTGCAGAGGCGGGAGTTATCATTACTGTAACTGCGTTGTCCAGTCCAGCAACTGCTGGCTCTGTTTCCCAGCCGATCTCTACTTTGTAGTCTCCAATCACTTGCGATGTGTGCGCATATGCGTTGTGAATGGATGTAATTGATACAGATGCAAGAGTTACGACTAGTAAAAGTGCTAAATGTTTATTCAACACAAGTATGATTCATCGATAATTAATAATAGATTTGGTAGAAACCCAAAAACTGCCTGTTTTTTCTAGCAAAATTCATAGCACATCCCAAATTACACACAGTATGCTTCCGCGCCTAGACAACATCAAGCAGCAGCGAGCCAAGCTTGGAATTACCCAAAAGGAACTCGCAAAAATGACAGGCGTCAGCACATCTATGATAAACCAGATAGAGTCGGGCCGAAGCCAGCCAAGCTACGAAACCGCAAAACGAATGTTCGACAGTTTGGCAACGCTGGAAGGCAGAGCAGACCCAAACAAGGCAGGAGACATATGCAGTAAGGAAATCATAAAGCTAAGACCGACTGACTCGTTGCACGACGCGATAACAAAGATGCAAAAGATGTCAATCAGCCAGATTCCAATTTTTAATAAAAATGAACCAGTCGGAATCATAACTGAAGACGGCGTGGTAAAACACCTAGCAGACAGTGACGAATCATCATGGAAAAAAATAAGGCTGGCAGACGTAATGGAGGCACGACCGCCGATTGTTGATCATCAGACCCCTGCAAAGACGCTTGTTCCGCTAATCAGATACTCAAAATGCATTCTTGTCGCAAAGGCAGGCAAAATTGCCGGGATAATTACTGCCTCAGACACGCTAAAGATGCTAGAATAAATTCGGATTAAATTTCAAACATCGAATCATCATTTTGTAAAATATGCAATTACGTGAGGGCGCCACATGTAATACAAGACAATCCCATCCAGCATTATTCCTGCAATTGCAAACACATTGCCCACCATCATGGAAGCAGCCTCCATTACAAGATTGACTACAGAAAACACGATTACAATTGTTCGTCCCCATTTTTTTCCTGAAAACAGGGCACTTGCAATTAAAAATGAAAATGCCGAAAGCACCGCAAAGACTGCCGTAATTGCACCGCCGACTACAGATGCCATTGCACCAAAATATGAAAAACCACCCATCATGCCAGACATCGTCCCAACCATTACGGCAAAGATTGCCAAAAGTATGCCTGCAATTATTTGGAGCATGCCAAGCACAGTCACTCCAGTTGGCCTCACGGTGTTACTCAGAGTTTACGAAAATCGCGGCTTTCCGCATCCCGAACAAAAATTCTCATCTGCAGTAAACTCTTTTCCGCAAGATTGGCAAAACGTCACAAGTTACAAATGCAAATCGGAGATAAATACTTGTAAAAAAGCAAAAGATTACTTTTTGACAGATTTTTCTATTTTTTCTGGATGGAACGATATTTCGACTGGGGTATTTTTGATTTTGCCAGCAATGTGAATTGTCGGATATCCCTCGTCCATCGGAGTAAAAGCGGCAGAGTATTTTCCTTTTGTCTTTTTGTCTTCAACAAGTTTTAGCATTGTCTTTTTGCCGTTTACCGTAATGTCAGTATCAAGTTTTAGTCCGGTCATGCCAGTTGCCTTTGTCCCCGGATTAGCCATCGTACTCATGCCCTGAGACGCAGTTGTAGGCTTTTTGGCAGTGCTTGCTTTTGTTGTGCTAGACCCCGACATTTTACTGTGATCCATGTTTGCCATCTGCTCATCAGTCATGCCTTTCATTTCTTTCATCATTTTGTCCGAAGCTGCTTTGTCGGACATGGATGCAGTTGTCACAATAACTTCAATAGAGTTTGACTTGCCCACTACGGGTGGCGCTTTTGCCCAACCTGCTTCGATTCGATAGTTTCCAACAACCTGGTCCTTATGCGCATATGCGTTACCGATTAATCCCACAGATAATGCAAGGACTACCAAAACTGCAAGTGCATTATTCATCAATGTGTGGTCAGAAATTTTGGCAAATAATACTTGCGGTAGGAGGCAGAACAGGGATAAAGAACGGGCTTAACTTTGGCACTTATACCAGATGGCTTAAATTTTTCAATCGCCAAATTACACTGGATGTCCATATACGCCCAGATTACGGAAAAAAAGTCAACCCTGTTTAGCGTAGTAATATTTGCAGTCATCGGCATACTAATTGCGCCAATCATACTTCCAAATCTATTCCACGGGGCACACACTTTGCACATAATGCTACAGGTGGGAGGGGTTATCGCGGCTGTATTTTTGACAGTTGTTTCCTCAATTGCATACATCAAACTCAGGACAAAGCGGCTAATGTTGACGTTCATTGCGTTTTCTTTTTTTATAGCAGCTGAGACAATTTCGCTAATCGATGTCACTTGGCCATTCACGTTTTATCTTGGCCAGATTTCATTACCAGAAATCGAGCACATGCTAATTATAGGCATGTTGGGCATATTCACACTGGCAATATTCAGGAATGATTAGATGGACAGAACAACCCGAGTAATTCAAGTAATAGAGAAAAACCCGGGAATCAAGTTTTCCGAAATCATGCGAGAGACCGGAATGAAAAACGGAGTCCTTAGTCACTATACACGAAAGCTTGAAGAAAGCGGCACAGTGCAGGTTGAAAGAACCCCGCGGGTTACACGGTTCTACCCGTTAGGTGTAAACAAAGAAGAATCCACAATGGTAAAAAACCTCAGACAGGAAACCCCAAAAAATATCCTAATCGCATTGTTGGATCAAGACAGCCTTACATTTAACGAGGTTGCAGAAAAAATAAAAAGATCACCTGCAACAGTCTCAGTCAATCTTACTCAACTAATCCAGGACGACATAGTAGAAAGTAAATTCGTAAACACAAAAAGAATTTTCATGATCAGAAACAAGGAGCTAGTTCAAAGCGCAATTAACAAGTATCACCCAGACATGATTGACAAGTCAGCAGACCGCATCGGGGATATCTTCTCATCTCTTTAGAAGATTCGTCAGATTATTTTACTTCCAAATCAGTTACAAACCATGCAAAAGGCAACCATATTTGTCATTTTAGCCACAATCACATGCTACACTACCTCAATACTCTTTTGTCACATCAATGCGCAAGATTACCAATTGCAATAATTGCAAAATTGAGATTTGGATAAAACTTAGTGACTCTTTGGATGCGAGCAGAGCTCTGCCAAGACGCCGGAAAGGGACTTTGGATGGATGAATGTGATTTTTGTTCCCTCTGAGCCGTCCCGAATCTTGCCCAAGAACTGGATTCCGCACCCCTCCATCCTTTGGAATTCCTGCTCTATGTTGTCGGTTGCAAGCGCCATGTGGTGCAGTCCTTCGCCTTTTTTGTCCAAGAACTTTCTAATCGGGGAATCATCACGGGTCGGCTCCATGAGCTCAATTCTTCCATTTTCCAGTTTCAGAATGGCAAGCTTTACTCCTTCTGATTCCACCGTCTCAAAAATCACCTTGTCCACCCCGAGTGCCTGCTGATACTGCTTTGCTGAAGACTCGACGTTGTTTACTGCAATTGCGATGTGGTCAATTTTCATCTAGAATACTTCCTTTGGTCGGTATTCTCCAAACACCTCTCGGAATGTGTTGCTTATCTCGCCAGTTGTTGCGTATGACTTTACAGAGTCCAAAATGAAAGGCATGAGGTTTTCGTCTTTTTCCGCGGCTGATTTCATTTTTGAGAGTGCTCGTTGCACCTTGTTGTCATCTCGTTCGGCACGCAGTTTCTTTAGCGCCAGTTTTTGCTTTATTTCTACGGTGTCATCTATTCTGAGTAAATCGTGTTTTGATTTTGCCTCCTCCGAAAACTTGTTAACGCCAACTAGTACCCTTTGGTTTGAATCCACCTCTTTTTTGAGCCGGTATGCATTTTGCCTTATCTCGGACTGGAAGAATCCTTTTTCGATTGCCTTTAGCGCGCCGCCCATTTTCTCCACCTGCTTTAGGTATTTCCAGACTCCGGCCTCTATCTCATCGCACAAATATTCCAAATAGTGCGAGCCTGCGAGCGGGTCAACTGTTTTTGTTACACCCGACTCATATGCAACAATTTGCTGCGTTCTGAGCGCAATTTTGGCAGACTCTGCAGTCGGCAATGCCAGCGCCTCGTCTCTTGAATTGGTGTGCAGCGACTGTGTCCCCCCAAGCACTGCTGCCATTGTCTGTATGGACACTCGGACAATGTTGTTGTCCGGCTGTTGTGCTGTCAGTGACTCCCCACTTGTCTGGGTGTGGAACTTGAGCTGGATTGATTTTGGATCCTTTGCGTGGAATCTTTCCTTTAGGATTTTTGCATATACTTTTCTTGCCACTCTGAATTTGGCAATCTCTTCAAAGAATTCTATGGTACAGCAGAAGAAGAAAGACAGACGCGGTGCAAAGTCATCAATCTTCAGGCCCCTATCAAGGCATGTCTGGATGTATGCGATTGCGTTTGCTATAGTAAATGCGACTTCCTGCGTTGCGGTGGATCCTGCCTCCCTCATGTGATAACCAGATATCGATATTGGGTACCATTGTGGGACGTGTTTTGCGCAGTACGCAATCATGTCCCCAATCAATCTCATTGACGGGATTGGCGGATAGATGTAGGTGTTTCTCGCAATGTATTCTTTGAGAATGTCGTTCTGGGTGGTGCCCCTAAGATCAACGCTTTTGAATCCCTGCGATTCGCCAACTGCGATATAGTAAGCCAAAAGGGTAGACGCAGTAGAGTTAATCGTCATAGACGTGCTTACTTTTCCAAGCGGTATTCCGTCAAACGCAGTCATCATGTCTTTTAGCGACGCAATAGATACTCCGACCTTTCCAACCTCTCCTTCTGCCTGCTGAGCGTCTGGATCGTGCCCTATCTGAGTGGGCAGGTCAAACGCCATGGACAGTCCGGTTTGGCCCTTTTCCAGCATGAACTTGAATCGTTCGTTGGTTTGCTTTGCGTCGCCAAATCCAGAGTACTGGCGCATCGTCCACATTCTTTCACGGTACATTTCGGCGTGGATTCCACGGGTGTACGGGTACTTGCCAGGCTCTTCTTTTGGAAGCTTTTTAGTTTGGTGATAAACGCGTTTTACTGGAAAATTAGAATCAGTCAGAATTTCTGGTTTTTTTTCTTGCTTTGCCATAGTATCACTTTAGAATTGAGCTAGATATCTTGTCTGCTGCTTCGAACGGATCAATTTGCCGCGATTGGAGTTTTTTTAGGTACTTTGAATAATTTTTGTCAGATTCCAAGACAGAATCAAGTTTGTGCCGTACATTATTTAAAATAATATCCTTTAGCTCTATCTCAAGTCGCGCAATATCGCGTTCTTTTTTGGATTTTTTCCTTGCAGCCATCAGTTCCTGTAGTTTTTTTGCAAATTCGTCAATTCCCTTGTTTTTTGTAGTTGACGTCTGAAGTATGGTTGGGTTTTTTTCAGTCATCCCAATGAATTCCTGAACTGCCTGGTACAGCTGCAATGCGCCGTCAAGGTCGGATTTGTTTATCAGGTAGATATCACCAATTTCTGTAAGTCCTGCTTTTATTGTCTGGATGCTATCGCCGGTATTTGGGTTGAACACCACGACTGTGATGTCCGCAATGTTTGCAATTTCCACCTCGGTTTGGCCGGCCCCAACGCTTTCTATTATGATTGGATTGAATCCGGCATATTCCAAAACTCTGATGCTGTTTCGAATGGAATGCGACACTGCGCCGGTTGCTCCTCGGGACGCAATACTTCGAATGTACGTACCAGAGTCGGTGGATTCCGTCATTCGTACTCGGTCTCCTAAAATTGCGCCGCCCGTCACATGACTTGTCGGGTCAATAGCGAGCACCGCTGGATTTAGTTTTAGTTTTTTTAACGCAATCGATGTTTTGTTGATAAGCGAGCTTTTGCCAGCACCCGCAGGACCGGTAATGCCGATTACGATTGCAGAGCCAGAGTGCGAAAATATCTTTTTGATTAGTTTTCGTGCCTCTTTTTCATCGTTTTCTATTATCGATATTGCCTTTGCAATGGCGCCGCGTTTGCCTTTTTTTAGATCAGCTAAAAGTTCCAATCAGACTCTGTCTTTTATTCTGGAATAAATTCTTGTTGAAAACGACTATTCGGGTTCGCTGAATATTGTTTTGCTTGCTTGCTCGTTCTGGTTGTGTATGTCGGTTTTCACTCCGATTTTGCCAAATTCGGAATGCTCCACCACAAGTGTAACGGGCATTGTTTTCCAGCCGTATTTTGGAACATCGTCAAAAGGAACTTGGATTGTAAAGTTTGAGCCGGTAAAAATTTTTTGAAAGCTTTGTTCCATACCCTGTATTTCCAAAGTTATTTTGGTGGATTTTTGCGTCGAATCATCAAATTTGATCTCAACGTATTTCTTTTCTTTGTAAAACGTCGCATCTAGGTGAAATATTCCAGAATATTTCTCAGAGTTTTTTTCGTTTTGCATGACAGATATCCCAACTCCAAATACGATTATGGTAAGAACCACTGCAAGTATGATTTTTCTGTTCAAATCAGGCAAATTCCAGTCGCAGTCTTTGCAAAAGATTTGTGTGGATTCGAATCCTCTCCAGTGTTTGATCTAGAGTTCTTTCTGTTCCCGGTGTCGGGTTTGCCTTGAAGAAGCGTTTGATTTCATTTTCCATCGAAGAATCGGCCACGGCAGATATGCTTGCGACTATCCTATTTAGAAGCGGGCTTCCGACCCCAACTTTTTTGTGCAGAGGCTTCCAGTTCTTTTTGAGCCATGGCCAGAAGATCTTTTTTCCGTAATGGTTTCCAGCTATTCGGATTATTGGAACGTGCATGTTTTGTGAGCGCACGTCCTTTGTTTGTGAGAAATCAAGCGTCCTTAGCAACAGTGTCTCGTCTTTAAAGCTGCACAGTGCGCCAAGGAATCGCATTTTTTCTTCCTGCGTTTTTACTTTGTGGTACAGTTCAAGCATCTTTTGATATGTCTTTGCGTCGCCGCTCCACGCAACTGTTGAAAATATGGCGTCCTGGATGTCAGGATTTATCGAGTTAGGATTTTTCAGATACTGTTCAAATCTTTTTCTTGCCTCTGCGACTATGTCTTCATCTTCGAGCTTGCCAAGGGAGCCAATCATGAAGCTTCGGAGAAGGGCGTTTGTGTGTGGCTCTCCTTTTTTGGCATCCCAGCCAATTCTTGCAAAAACAGTTTTCAGAAAATCATATACTATTTCTTTGATTTCATAGTTGAACGGCTCATCAATTGTTCTGTTATACAGCGCATACAGGTTACCTGCAACGTTTGATTGTGTGATATAGTCATCCTCGTTTTCATATGACTTTGAAAAGTCAAGATAATTTTTCGCAGCGCCGTCACCCGAAACACACAATGCAAAAAGATCGTTTTGCAGCGCCCACCTATCTATGTGGGAAAGGGATTTTTGCAAGACAGAATCCCTTAGATCGTCCAGAAGGTCAAGCGAATACTTGACTCGATAAAATCCATGCCTTCCGGAATTTATCACGATACTGGACTTGTTTATCGGAATTACATCGTGCTGCTTTGTTACAAGTTTGTTTTTGGTTGCACTTCCCTGTGTAACAGATATCGGAATGTGCCAGAGTCCTTTTTCCTTTCCTTTTTGCTCAAGGACAAAGCGTTTTTGCGATATCGCAAGCGTGGAATTTTGTCGTTTTGCGTCAACTAGTGGGAATCCGACCTGCTTTATCCACGAGTTTATCATTGTTCTAACGGGCATCTTTGCTTCTTTGCCTATTTCGTTCCACAGATCATCGCCCTTTGCGTTCTGGTACGCGAATTTCTTCAGATATGTGCGCAGGCCTGCACGAAAATTCTTTTCGGTGACAAAGCCCTCAAGCATCCTCAGGACGCACCCTCCCTTGTCATACGATATAGCATCAAAGATTTCGCGGATTTCCGAAGGCTTGTTTACCTTGACATCGATTGGGTGTGAAGAATGCAACGAGTCAAGCCCCATTGCAACATTCATCGTGTCATCTAGGAACTGGTCCCAGAGCTTCCATGTAGGATAGAACTTGTCAAGGAATTTTGTCGCCATGAATGTCGCAAACGATTCGTTCAGCCATAGGTCGTTCCACCATTCCATTGTTACAAGATTTCCAAACCATTGGTGAGCAAGCTCGTGTGATACCACCTCTGCAATGTACTGCTTTGTCTGAGTCGATGATGTCTTTGGATCATAAAGCAGAATGGTCTCGCGGAACGTGATTGCGCCCCAGTTCTCCATTGCGCCAGACGCAAAGTCTGGAACCGCAATCAGATCAAGTTTTGGGAGAGGATATTTTATTCCAAAGTAATTTTCGTATGACGTGACGAGTTTTTTGCACAAGTCCAGTGCAAATTTTCCTTTACTACTGTTACCTTTCGTCGTAACTATTCTGTACTGGACTTTTCCCTGTCTGCTGGACAGATATTCGAATTCTCCCACCCCAAGATACAAAAGATATGTTGACATGATTGGCGTCTTTGCGAACTTGTAGACCGATTTTTTGCCAAGGCTTTTCTTCGATATGACGTTCATGTTGGAAATTGCGGTGTGGGTTTTTTCTGTGATTAGTGTGATGCCAAACGTTGCCTTTGCCGCAGGCTCGTCCCAGCATGCAAATGCGCGCCGCGCGTCAGCAGCCTCAAACTGGGTTGTTGCGAGGTACTTTATTTTCCCGTTTTTGTCCTTGTACTGGCTTC
>SCVO01000038.1 GCA_004322465.1 Candidatus Nitrosotenuis sp. | reverse complement strand
AGAGTGGGATTTGAACCCACGAACTCCTAAGAGATAAGGGCCTAAACCTTACGCCTTTGACCGGGCTGGGCGACCTCCGCAGTGATGCTCCAATTTTACACAAACTTATTGGTTACCATTGCAACCAAAACCACAGAAAATCTGAAAAGCACAAATCTATCTCATAAAAAGAAGAGTCAATGGCCAAACTATTTGGAACAAACGGAATCCGTGGAATATTCTCAGAGGAACTAAGCCTAGAATTTATCTCTGATATCGTTTCATCAATTGCGACTTATTTCAAAAAAGGTCCGATTCTGGTGGGCTACGACGGACGTGACTCTAGTCCGCTCATTGCAAAGGTGGTGTGTTCTGCCATCAACTACTGCGGGCTAGACTGCAATTTGGCAGGCCTTGTTCCAACTCCCGCTCTGGAGTATGCTACAAAAATACTTGGATATTCTGGCGGAATAATGATCACCGCATCCCACAATCCCCCGCAGTACAACGGCCTAAAACCTGCTGCAAAAGACGGTGTGGAGATTTCGCGAGAAGACGAATTGGTAATAGAGGACATTTACTTTAACAAAAAGTGGATAAAAAATCCCAAAAAGTTCGGAAAAACTCAATCTGAATCAAGAGTAATTAGGACATATCTAGATGGGATAAAGTCCAAGGTGAATACAAACAAAATCAAATCAAAAAAATTCAGAGTGGCACTGGATCTCGGCAACGGGGCCCAAGCAGTATCTGCACCAAGCCTCTGCAAAGAACTTGGCTGCACAACTTTTCTGATTAATGAAAGAATCGACGGGCAGTTTTCGGGAAGGGGATCAGAGCCAACGCCAAGCAACTTGCAAAAGTTATCGAAAACAGTGATAGAAAAAAGGGCAGATTTTGGCGTGGCGTTTGATGGCGATGGGGACAGGAGCATATTTTGCGACAATCATGGGAAAATTCTTACTGGCGACAGATCCGCGCTGCTTTTGGCAAATTATCTTTTGGCAAAAAACCCAAAGTCAAAAGTTGTGACATGTCTCAACTCAAGCTCTGCCATAGAAGCAATTGCTTCCAAAACAAAATCAAATGTGATCAGAACAAAGGTCGGAAGCGTCGAGGTGTCAAGAAGAATGGTTCCAGAAAAAGCCCTAGTTGGTTTTGAGGAAAATGGCGGTTTTATGTACGGCAAGCACAACCAAGTGAGAGACGGTTCGATGACTCTGGCGCTGGTCTTGGACCTAATCGCAGATTCTGGCAAAACCGTATCCGAAGAAATGTCTTCTTTGCCGCCATCCTACACAACAAAGGACAAGGTCCCTTGCTCTAAGAAAGAGGCAGAAAAAATAATTGCACAGCTAAAAAAAGAACACAAAAACTACGACACCACAGACGGAATCAAGCTCATCTTTGATGAGAGCAACTGGATAATGATTAGACCCAGTGGCACGGAACCAATCGCAAGAATATACGCGGAGGCAAATTCCGAGGAAAAACTTCATACTCTAATGTCAAAATATACCAAAAAAGTAAACTCAATTCTAGACAGATAACACTAATAAGGCGATGTTAGAGAACCC
>SCVO01000037.1 GCA_004322465.1 Candidatus Nitrosotenuis sp. | reverse complement strand
GCCGACAAATATGTCATACAACAAGAAAATGTATCCATGCACTTGTTCCGATTGCGGCAAGTCAGCAGAGGTACCTTTCCAACCAAAAGAAGGCAAACCAGTTTATTGTCGTGAATGCCTGCCAAAACACCGTACTCCAAGATTTTAAATTAAGTTTTTAACTTTAATTTTTAAAATAATCTGGGTACAACTCTTTTTTATATTTCCAAAAAAGCCAGCGTTAGCTTTTCGTCTTGTCATCTACAAGCTTGAACTTGGAAAGCTGCTTGTAAAGTATGAACACTATTACCGCTATGATGAGAAAGTCAATCACGTTTGCGATGAGGTCTCCGTACGCAAACGTCGACTTGAAAACCGTAAATGACAGCTTCTTTAGATCCCCCACGTCCTGCAGGGCCATTCCGACCAGCGGGTTTACTATGTCAGTTACGAGCGCAGTCACAAGCTTGGATGCGGCAGAGCCAATCACGAACGCTATTGCCAGTCCGATTACCCCAAACGTCTGCAGAAAGTGCATGAACTCCTGGATGAATCCCTTCTTCTCTTTTTCTGACACGGACATTATGGGACCGCGTCGATATATGCAAACTAGTGTTGAAGTATGGCGGATCTTTTGGTGAAAAAAATCTTAGCTTATCTTTATCTTCCTGCTGTGCGAGAGGAGGCTTGCAGATCGCAAAAATACCGCCTTTGCAGTCCTGCATTCCGAACCGCATGCTCCGTCGTCCACCGTGTGGTGCGCCGCCTTGCCGCTGTGAGAAATTATTGCGGACACCAGCGGAATGATTGCCGCCCTTCCGCCAAACGCTGTCTTTCCGTCGACAAACCAAAACATCTCAAGCGCGCTGGAATCAAGTACCTGGCCCCGGATCTTTTCGCCAAGGTCCGTGTAATGTCCGACAAGCAGCAGTCTTCGACCTGCCACAAAGTCGACAATTTTGGCAAATTTTGTGCAGAGATAGCACCGATTGTCGTATATGACTAGCGGGGATGCCTTCTGCAGATCTATCATGTGTCAAGTACGCGTCTCCGAGATTAATCTTTTACAGAATAGCTTTTTATTGAATTCAGGAAAAGTCTCAAATCATGAAACTATCTTTTCGGCCTTCATCGAATTTTGATTAGAAATGGGCCTAAACTATTACCAGATTAAAAAAAATGTCCGCAGTGCGCGCAAGCTTGTGATCAAGGCAACCTCAAACGCGGGCTCAGGGCACCCAGGCGGATCCTTCTCGATGGCAGAAATAATGGGATGTATTTTTTTCAAGCACCTCAAGTTTGATCCAAAGAACCCGCAGTGGGACCAAAGGGACAAGCTGATTCTGTCCAAGGGGCACGCATCGCCCGGGCTTTTCTCCAACATGGCGCTGGCAGGATACTTTGATCCGTCCGAACTCGAAACGCTCAGGCAGTTCGGGAGCAGGCTGCAGGGGCACCCGGACCTAAAGTGCCCCGGCGTGGAATTCTGCGGCGGCTCACTTGGAATAGGATTGTCGTTTTCAATAGGCAGCGCACTTGCAGCAAGGATTGATGGCAAGCAAACGCGAATCTACACCGTGATGGGTGACGGCGAAACGGACGAGGGCCAGGTCTGGGAGGCCGCAATGACTGCGTCAAAATACAAGGTGGACAATCTGACTGCAATCCTGGACAGGAACTTCATACAGCAGGACTCTTACACTGAAAAAGTAATGCCGCTTGACGAGGAGCTGGTCGGAGACGACCTGTCCACAATGTGGAAGGACGCAAGCAGGTGGAAGGTTGGCGACAAGTGGAGATCGTTTGGATGGAACGTAATAGAAATAGACGGCCACAGAATAGAGCAGATCGACTCTGCGATAAAAAAAGCGGCGCAAGCCAAGGGGGCCCCGTCGATCATCATAGCAAGGACAATCAAGGGAAAGGGAGTCGAGCACATGGAGGACAACCCGAAATGGCACGGCCAGGCCCCGAAAAAAGAGTTCGTCCCGATAATCGAGATGGAGCTGGACTCCCAGTCAATGATTGCGCCGTCAATCATAGCTGGGGACATGACAAATCTTGAAAACGAGGTAAAGCGCTGCGTTGCAGGACGAGCCGACTATATCCACCTGGATGTCATGGACGGGGCGTTTGTCCCAAACAAAACTTTTGATCACGCAAAAATAAAGGAGCTCAGGCCGCTCACCGTAATTCCGTTTGACGCGCATCTTATGATAAACGAGCCAGTGAGGCACATCCGGGACTACATAGATGCGGGATCTGACATCATCACCGTCCACGCAGAGGTGTGCGACGCCGCATCCTTTGGCGAGATATGCGACACGCTAAAGGCAAGCCAGGTGGGGGTGGGCCTTGCCATCAACCCTGACACTGAGCTACCGGAGTGGTCTAACCAATTCATTTCAAAACTTGATCAGATAATAGTAATGTCCGTCGTCCCAGGCAAGTCAGGACAAAAGTACATCGAGTCGACGCACGAAAAAATGCAAAGGCTGAACAAGACACTGTCTGAGAACGGGTTTGACGGGTACATAGAGGCTGACGGCGGAGTGACACTTGAGAACATTGGCGCGTGCTTTGTGGACGGGGCTAGGGCGTTCGTGGGCGGGAGCGCAATCATCGGGCAGCAGGACGTGCGCGGAATAATTCGGGAGTTCCGGCACAGGATTGCGCACGCGCGACGAAAGACACTGATCCAAAAGGCGCATGATCTTGGCGGAAAGGACCTGGTGGCAAAGTGGATTGACCTGCACATAATCGGAGAAAAAAAGAACCAGATTAGCCAGATAGCAAAGGAGCTCGGATACCTGTGATAGGCCAGATGACTGACATGCGTACAGCATACGGAAAAACGCTAGTCGAAATTGGTGACGAAAACCCAAACGTGGTGGTGCTTGGGGCAGACACTACGGACTCTCTGAAAACCGCAGACTTTGGGAAAAAGTTTCCAAATAGATTCTTCAACGTGGGAATAGCAGAGGCAAACCTTGTCTCTGTTGCAGCCGGCCTTGCAATATCCGGCAAGACCGCGTTTGCCAGCACGTATGCTATTTTTCTCCCAGGACGATGCGTTGATCAAATACGAAACGCAATCGCATACCCTTCACCGTCTGGCAGCAAGGGGCTAAACGTAAAGCTCGTCGTGTCTCACGGGGGGATCTCTGTCGGCGCGGACGGGGGGTCGCACCAGCAAATAGAAGACATTGCGATAATGCGCGCAATCCCGCACTTTACCGTTTTAATTCCGGCAGACACTGTGGCAGTGGGCAAGCTGACCAGGCTGATGTCGCAAAAGTACGGGCCGTTCTACATGAGACTTACAAGATCAAACAGCCCTGTGGTGCACGAAGAGTCGCAGGAGTTTGAAGTGGGCAAGGGAATCACCATGAGGGACGGCGCCGACTGCACGATTGCGGCATGCGGCATTACTGTAAAGATGGCCCTTGACGCAGCGGACTCGCTAAAGCAGGAGGGAATCTCTTGCAGGGTGATTGACATGTTTTCGATAAAGCCGATTGACTCTGAGCTGATGACAAGGTCCGCAAGGGAAACGGGATGCATCGTGACATGCGAGGAACATAATGTGATGGGCGGGTTCGGCTCGGCTGTTGCAGAAGTAGTATCGGAATCCTACCCTGTTCCAATAAGGCGCATCGGTGTGCTTGACAGATTCGGCGAGTCTGCACGCGACCACGAAATTCCGATGCTGCTGGAGAAGCACGGCCTTACATCAATTAATATAGCAAAAGCCGTCAAGGAAATCATAGGTAAGAAAAAACAATGAAAATCTTTCTTGATACTGCAAACCTACAGTCAATCCGAATGTACAACGACATGGGGCTGCTTGACGGAATCACAACCAACCCGTCGCTTCTAGCAAAGGAGGGCGGAGACCCGCTAAAGGCAATGGAGGAGATTACCAAAATAATAAAAGGTGACGTGAGCCTCGAGGTCGTCGCAACCGACTATACCGGAATGATGGATGAGGGGCACAGGCTAAAGAAATACGGGCAGAACGTCGTAATCAAGGTCCCGATGACTGCAGACGGACTGAAGGCATGCAAGAGCTTCTCGTCTGAGGGGATTCCGGTAAACGTAACGCTGGTGTTCTCGCCAAACCAGGCAATTCTTGCGGCAAAGGCAGGAGCAAAATACGTAAGCCCCTTCATCGGAAGGCTGGACGACATAGGACAGGACGGGATGAGCCTGATATCTGAGATAAAGCAGATATTTACAAATTATGATTTCAAGACGCAAATTCTTGTTGCAAGCATCAGGCACCCGATGCACGTGGTGGAGGCCGCAAAGATTGGCGCAGACGTCGTCACGCTCCCGCCGGACGTGCTGGGAAAGATGCTAAAGCACCCGCTCACCGACATCGGACTAAAGAACTTCCTTGCAGACTGGGAAAAGCTAAAGCAAGAAAATCACAAGTGATCTTGGAATCTTTTCGAATATTAGACTGATACCAGTGCGCGCACTATGTCCGTCTTGCTCAGTATTCCGCTGAGCTTGCCGTTTACCAAGACTCCGACGCCGTTCACGTTGTTGTCCAAAATAATTTCGCACGCTGTTATCAAATCGTCGTTGTAATCGGCAGTTACCAATTGGCTGCTCATTACCTCCTTTGAGAGGATTGTCTTTCCAAAGCCTGACTCCGAAAGAAATCCCTTCCTTGTGGAAATTACTGAAATGGCAGGATCCGTGTTGTCTACTGTGCGCCCCTCTCGTCCCAGTGTCATGGCAAGTATGAACAAGTCCTTGAACGTGACTATTCCTGTTATGGCGTCAGCCTGACTCTTTAGGATGATTCGAGATACTTTTTCTTTTACCATCTTTGCGGCAATCTTGTGAATTGGGTCGTCCTCGTACATCGAAACATATGACACCGTCATAAAGTCCCCCACGCGCTTTTTGCCCACGTATTTTTGCAGGTAGTGCCTGATCAAGTCCGTCTTTGTGATTATCCCAACTGTTTTTCCGTGCGAGTTTATTCCAAGTGACCCGATTTTTCTGTCAATCATTATCTGCGCGCCTTCTTTTATTTTCATTGACTCGTCCACAGTTACAAGCGGCTTCATGACCTTGGCTAGAGGTATCTTGTCAAGGTTATCCTCGGTGTTGTCTGACAGGAGGAAAAAGCCCAGGTCTTTCTGAGTTACTATCCCGACAAGGTCGCCTTCATTGCTGACCATTAGGTGCGATACGTTGTGCTGCAGTATCTGCCTGACTGCTTGCGCAACTGTAGATTCTTTTGGTATTGAAATCGGTTTTTTTGTTATTGATTTTATGTTTGGCAATGAATAACTCATCTCATGCCGCTATAAATAAAATCAATCAATTTTCAGTCTTGAACATTACCCGGCTGTAGCTGTGCAGTCCTACTGATCGTAGATCATTAGTTTTTTTTCTTCCAAAAGAGCATGCAGGTTGTTCACTGAGCGGTACACGTCCGCTTCCTTTTTTGCGCCGGTGCACACAAGCTTTCCTGATGCGAACAGCAGTATGACTGTCTTTGGGTCAAGCATCCTGTGGATCAAGCCAGGGAACTGCTCCGGCTCGTACATGCTTCGTGGAAGGGTTCTTGCGGCAGACTCGAGGTGGATTTTTCCGCCAAGGTTGATTGCGGCAACTATGTTCTGGACAACTATCTCTGCGTCCTTTTTTATTTTGATTCCGCCCTTTCGCAGCTGCTGCACCACGGAATTCACTGCCTTGATTGCCATCTCTTCTGATTTTGCTCCGGTGCATACCATCTTTCCTGTTCGAAATATCAGCGTGGCAGTCCTTGGGGTCTTTAGTCTAAACACAAGTCCTGGGAACTGGTCTGGATGGTATTCCGTGTCTGGAAATTTTTTTGTAATTTCGTTTAGGTCTATTTTTTGGTCAACAGATGCGGAAGCTACTACGTTTTCAACGCTTACAATGGGCTTTGTCTGTGGCAATTGCGGTTTTTAAATACCGCCTTTATATATACATAATAACGGGCTTTGTTCCCTAGTGGTGGTTTATCCACTGCGTGCGGTATTCCTCATCAAAAAGATCCGCTGTGATCTCTTCGTCCTTTACTACTGTGTCATCTAGTGACGCGTCGAAAAATCCCAGCTTGCCCTTGTACGGTATTGGAATCTTGAACTCTTTTGCATTCTTTAGCAGAAACCCGTATTTGTTTGAGGAATCGTCTGGAGCAAAATGGTATTTTTTGTCGTCGTGCAGTTCCTTTTTTGTCCTGTATCTTTTTGTGCCGTAGATTACTGCCTTGCCGATTATTGCGCCGGTCCTCAGTCCTGACTCGTTAATTCCAAGCCTTTTGCAGTCGCGTGATCGTATCTTGGTTGGGGCATGAATCAAAAACTCGCCCCTGAACTTTGTGTTCCACTTTCTCAGCTCGATCGTTTTTTTCCCCTTGATGATGAGATCCGCAAAGGGCTGTGATACCGACAGGCATTTTGCAATTGGCACTTGGTGTATGTGGGCTTGGTGGAATTTAATCTATCCCAGAATCACATCTTGATGCTGCATCTGTTTGGGCCCATCTCCAGGTCTGGAATCTGCATTGGGGATACTGGAATCGTTCCCTTGTTTATCTTGATTATCATGGAATAGTTCATCGGCCTTGGGGTGGTGATGCTTACTACCCTTGAGACAAACGCCTCCTTGTCAAGATCCAGCAATGGAAGTTTCTTTGCGACTCCTACTGTGGTGTAGTAGATGCCGCCCTCAGTTGGCTTTACTCCCTCGCCGTGGTGCGTTGGGAAAATCTTGACACCGTCGGAAAATTTCAAAAGCTTGTTGTGCAGAGTATCGTAAAGTTTTGTGGCGTATTCCTCGACTTGGTCTCTGAGGTCTGGCCTTCCGATTCCCTCTACAAACAGTATGTCTCCGCTAAAGACATACTTGTCATCCAGGGTGTATGACATGCTTCCTGCAGTGTGCCCCGGCGTGTGTATTGCGCGAAGCTGCTTTGAGCCAAATGGTATCACATTTCCGTCCTCGACTTTTTCGCTATCTAACTTGTATTCTTCTAGTTTGGAAAAGTAAAGCTTAGAGTTCGTGATCTGCGCCAGCTCCTTTGCTGCAGAGACGTGGTCTGCGTGCTGGTGCGTATCAATTACCTTTGTGATGCGCAGTCCCTCTTTTTGCGCAAACTCGACATATTTTGCCGCAGGGTATGTCGGATCAATTACGACTGCCTCGCCGCCTGATCCTATGATGTGGGACAGGCATCCCTTGCCGACCTTTTCCACCTGGATTATTGTGGTGTCTCCCTCTTTTAGTGCAGTCGCGTTTAGGACCTGGTTCCACAGTGCCATGCCGCCTACAAGCGATGTTGCCTCGATTCCGTTTTGCGCAAGTGCAAACGTTGCAACCATCGAGCGGTTCCCATGCGAGCATATTGTTATGATTTTTTTGTCCTTTGGAATTTCCGAATGTGATCCCGGTGTAAATAGTCTGGACAATGGAATGTTTACTGCTCCTGGAATTCTAAACTCCGAATATTCCTGCGGCTCTCTCACATCGAGCAGGAACACGTCGTCGTTTTGCTTTATGGAACTCCACAGGGCGTCTCCGCTGACAACTGTGTCCTGCGTGCTCTTTACAGTTTCACGGGTCCAGCTTTTCATCCCGTCCTTTAGATAGTGAGCGTCAAATCCGAACCTTGCCATCATGGTTGCGTTTTCTTTTGCAGCCGTTCCGTCTTCATCGATTAGTATTATTTTCATGCTTTGCGGAAGCTTTGACATTATGATCTGTTTTTGCTGCATGGATTCGCACACTGCGTTTGCCGCCCCGGATACGTGGCCCTGCATGTACGAGTCCTTTGCACGGATGTCTAAAATTAAAAGAGGGTTCTTTGATTCTATGCTTGATGATAGTTCGTCCGACGTGATCTCTATGCCCATGATACTGGGTCGTTTTGACGCTAAATTTAGAATTTGTGCTTTGGCAAATCCATTCAGTTCTGGTCTAGCGAAAAGAATCTTTGCGCAATCTTTGCCTCTACGTTGAGGTTGTACTGCACTTCTACTACCGTCCTGCCTTTCTCGTACGACGCACTAATTGACTTCAGTGTGCTCCTAAAGAGGCTGAATTTCTTTCCCTCGGGGGTTATCTGGATTTTTTCTACTATCAACAGGCCCGCATCGAGCATCCACTTTATTTTTCTGTACGTGGTGGTATGCGGAATGTCGGTTTGCCTTATCACATCGTGTACGGAAGCTGGCTGATCAATCGTGCAGTCAATAATCTTGATCATCTCGCTGTCCGAAATGGCAGTCAATATGGCCTGCTTTAGCTTTTCTTGCTCAATTATCATAATCCTCGCTCCTTTCTATCATCTTTTTGTTGCTCTTCTTTGAAGTATAGTATCTGAGCCAGAGTATGCATGACAGCAATATCATTGATGCCAAATGGATTTGCATTCCGACGTTTTCGTTTCCAAGATAAACCACATTTTCTTCCTGAATTATCCCGACAGCCTCTCCGACAATCCACAAAATCACAAAAGCAGAAATCTGAAATTGAAAACTTTTGAAACTTTTGGATTTGATTGCAAGATACGAAAACACCACAGCTGCAACAGAAAGCAGAATCCACGTGCTGTTGTCTGCAACAATCTGTTCTATCATGCTATTGCCTCCTGCCTCTTCCTTGTCTTCAAATAGGCAAACCCGAAGACTATCAGCACTATGACCGATATGGGTTCAAACACTTTCTCTCCAAGAAATTCAAAGCCAGCTACGCTGAGAACGTGATATGCGGCGTGTGACAAAAGAAAAATGGCAAGCAGCATGGTTAGCACCCTGAGATCTTTTTTTAATTTGAAGCTAAGATACAGCGGAACTGCAGACGAGGCTAGGATCAAAATGCCGCTGACAAAATTTACGTCGTGCTCGATCAAGACAGTGTAGCCTCCAACTTACCGTAATCTGCGACAATAATTCGTTTAATTCTATTGCTGGGTACCAAAAGCGGAATTTGTGTCCATGTTTAAAACAATTTTTGACACACCAATACCATGCTGTCTGGCCGTTCTGCAAAATATCTGCTGGCAATGGTGCTTTTTGCAGGCGTTGCGGGCCTGATTTTCCTCCAATATGCGTCTGCACAATACGCAAAGACTGGGTCAGAAACCCAGATGGCGGACACTGAAATGAAAAAAGCCAGTGGCCAGCCGAGCGCGCCTCTTGTACAAATCGCACAAGGAATTGCACCAAGTGACGTAAAGTGCAAGGATAGCCTGCAGCTAGTCTTCAAGTCGTCAAACAACATGCCCGCGTGCGTCAGGCCTTCAAGCGTGCACCGCCTTGTAGAACTGGGATGGGCAAAGCCAGAAGACGCAATGAATGCTGGCACAAAACCCAGCGAAACAATTCACAAAATAGATCTGAGTGCGACAGAAGAGGACGACGTATACCGATGGTCCGACTCTGATGGGATAAATCCAACCATTACAGTTCTTGCAAACACTGAAAACGAAATACAAATTCAAAATCCAACTGACGCAAAGCATGAGTTTGTAATAGAGTCAGAAGGAGAGGAGGTTGTAGCTAGCGGTGACATCTCTGCTGACAGCTCAGGAAAGCTGACAGTTACGCCAAGTGCCGCGGGAACCTGGGAATACCACTGCGAGTATCATCCTAGCACCATGAAGGGAACGATACAGATCATTTCGCCCTGATTCTTGTTTTTCTATAATCCAATCAAAACCTCTTGCGCCCCAACACTGCCTTTATGATTTGGTTTTCGATTTTTACTGGCTGACTCAAGCGCTATATCTAGAAAAAACACCTGTTTGGTTAAATTATCAAACCGAAGGTATATTTTATAAAAAAATTCCAGTTTGATTAAAGTTCAGACATGCCTCTAAACCACACCGACATCAAAATTCTAAATTTCCTGTACTCTGAAAGGCAAAGGGACATCTACCATCCGCCGCACATAGATCGCCTAATCGAACTGACCAGCCTGCCCCCGAACCAGGTGGAACTGATAGTGAACTTTCTGAACGTCAAGGACTATGTGTACACGTATCATTCGCCGGGCCCTGTCAAAATCACGGCATCCGGAATCGACTTTGTTGAAAGAAATTTCGACGGCGATAAATTCCGGAAATTAAGCGAAATCAAAATCCGTATCCTAAACGAGCTAAGGTCGGTCCGTGAGGGCAACGCCGACAAGTGGGTGACCAACGAGCACCTCCTACAAGTCACGGGGATTGGCGATCGCCTGTACCTGTACCGAGTGGCCGATTATCTTGCACAGAAAAAACTGGTTGACCTGCGGCGCCGGGCACTTGGAGCTTTTCACATACGACTCTCAGAACACGGATACCTGTCACAGCCGTCAAGCGAAATAATCTGCTCTTGATGTCATCCTGCATTGAGGACTGTCAGGACGCGATTTGGAATGTCCTTTAGCCTTGATACCGCAAGCGTGCTCTCGTATCCCAAATACTTCAAGTTGTTCGCAATTTTTGTAGCTCCAAACGTGTCCCTGCCGACCCCAATTGCGACCATCTTTATGCCGAGCACCTTTAGGGACTTGACCATTGCGCGCAGGGCGTCCGGGTCCGACGGCTCGCCGTCAGAGAGCGTCAGAAATATGTCCGGCTTTTTTGATCGCAGGATGGGAAACATTTTTTCATAAACCTCTGCAAGCGGAGTTCCGCCGTTTGCGTCTATCTGCGCAAGTCTCTTTGCAGACGCGTTGTTCCATTTGATGTCCTCGGGCTTTACGAGCCAGCACACGACCTGCTTTTGCGTGGTGTTAAACGCGTACACTGAGAACTTTATTTTTAAAAATGACAGCACCTCGCACAACGCAAGCGTCGCCTTCTTGTACTGGATCTGCTGGTCCATTATGGACGACGAGTGATCAAGCAGAATGACTATTTTTGCCTTGATTGATTTTTTCACGTCCGTGACAAACGGGTTGTGGTGCCCCTCCGCGTATGCCTCCTCGTCAAACTCGTCCCCGGATATGACGTGCTGCTCGCTCCAGCTGGTCTTCCACTCCTTGAACTTTGTCTTCAGCGTGTTTATGAGATCCTGGTCGTAGATCCTGGTCTCGTCAACGTTGGTGGAGCCTGGGATCTGTATTCCGACAGACTCGCTGCCCAGCCCCTTGTTTTCGTTTTTCCTGTTCTCGTCTTTTAGCACCTTGAACTCCTCGGCAACGGACTTGCTTTCCAAAATGTTCTGCACGTCGATTTTTCCAAAATCTGCCTCCCGGTTCTTTGCCGTTTTCTGCACCGCCTTTACAAAGTCCTGCGGAGTTATCACAAGGCCCGGCCCCCTCCACGGAGTCGAAATCGGTATTGTGACTAGCGCATCGATGTCCAAAATTCTCAAAATCTCAGGAATTTTTTTCTCGATCCATTCCGTGTCGTAACTTTTTTCCAGCGCCTCGCTCACTATCTCCTTTGCGCGAAGCGCGGCATCTCGTATCTTCTCAAAATAGCTTGGCTGCAGCTCGCCCCTTATGTCGCCAAACAAAAAGTACTGGTAGAATGCCTCGACTATTCTGTATTTCCCAAGTACGTTTGAAAGCTGCGGCCTGTACAGCCACTGGTACGTGTAGTTGAAGATCATCTCAGAATCCATTCCGTGCCAGATCTTTCTTCCAAGAAGCTCGATTCTCCTAGTCTCCAGCGTGTTTAGCACAAACCCAAACGCGTGCTCGTTGCTCAGGATTTTTTTGCAGAACTTGATCCGCATCGCCTCGTACCAGATTGATGTCCTAAACTGCCTGTACTTCTCAAAGTCGGTTCCGGATAGGCGCTCAGGCGAAACAAGGCTTATCTTGTTTTCCTTTATCTTGGTCACGGTTTCCTTTTTGTCTGAAAACTCGACTGTGATTTTGTCCTTCTCAGACCATCGTCTTGCAAGAAATGTCGCGATTTCAACTAGCGTGTCGTTTTTTAGGTGTAGTGACTGCATCAGTTCCCAAACATCGAAGTGATAATGTCGTTTACCTTTTGGTACTCTACATTTCCCCACTGCGCATACACATTCCCAAACACGATTACTGCGGCTTCCTTCGTGTTCATGCCGGAATCAAGCAGCCTTGCAAACGCGATTGTCTCCCTGAGACTGGGGGAGTAGTACAGCTCCTCCACTGCCGCCGCCTGGCGCAGCGTGTTTGCCAGCTTTATTCCCTGGACAAGTTTTTCGTCGTGCGCGCTTGACGCATACAGCTTTACTATCTGAAGTTCCGTCTCCTCCGGGGGATAGTCAAGCCTTATTCTGACGGGGAACCTGCTTAGGATCTGCGGCGGAAGCTCCTTTGTTCCAACGTGTGTGAGCGGGTTGATTGTTGCAACTACAAACCATTTCTTGTCAGCCTTGATCATCTCGCCAGTAGACTCCTTTAGCACTATCTGCCTTCGGTCGTCGAGCGCCTCGTCCAATCTCAGCAACACGTCTGCCTCTGCGGCGTTTATCTCGTCCAGATACAGGAGGCTTCCCTCCCTCATTGATCTAATCAAAATGCCCTCGTCAAATCCTATTGATCCCTCGGTCAGAGTCTTTGCCCCGACCAGGTGGCTCTCGCGAGTTCTGAGTGAAAAATTAACTGACTCTAGATTTGCGTTTCTTTTTGAGGCAAACTCTCGCACCAGCGACGTCTTTCCGGTTCCCTTCGGGCCTATTATCAGCACAAAGAGCCCCGCATCGTACGCCCTGTTCATGATGTCTATGGAATTGTTCCAGTCTAGGTAAGTTGAGGTTGCCTGCAGCATGATTCTATTATTCCAATCCACTTTATTTAAGACTAGTCAGTTTTCCCATTTTTCCAAATGCAAAAATGACTCTTGAAGTATTTTTTGCAGCTGCTTGTTCCATGTGTCAAAGCCTTCTGGGTTCTTTGGATAGTTGGCATAGTGTGCCGTGAGAATCTTGTTTCGCTGGGTGGTGTACCGCAGGCCGTCTGCAAGCTTTTTGTTCAGTGCGCCCCGCATCAGCATGCTCATCTTTCCAATCATGCTCATCTTTCCGACTGAGCTGAAATCCGGATGCTCTCCCTTGCTGATTGCCTCTACGTCCATGTTTCCCAAAAAGTGCTTCATGCCGTAGTTTAGCTGCTCGTTAGTCAAAAGCTGCAACAGTCTCCTAAAGACCTCAAGACCCGGTGTCTTGTAGCCGTATTCCTTGACGTAATCCAAGTTGTACTGCCACAGCCCCTTTTCGGTGACGTCGCCGGATTCTATTGCGTCTACCACGTTCTTTCCTATCAGTGATCCTGCGATGAGTGCCGGGCCTATGCCCCCTGCATCGAGCGGCTTTGGCATCCACGCGGAGTCTCCAACTAGCATAAACCCGTTTGAAACCATGCAGTCGTTCTGCCTTCTTACTGAGACCTGCCAGTTGCCTGTGGCATTGTGTATATCGGAGGGGTCGTCAGAGAGTCTTGGGTTCTTGATTGCCTTGTTGCGCGCAACGTACTGGTTTATCAGCCCAGTGACGTCGTCGTTCTTTCCAAGTCTCTTGTTTCTTTTTTCCAAAATTGTTTTCTCAACGCCAAGGCCGATGTTTACCTTGTCCTTCCCCTTTGGAAATACCCACCCGTAGCCGCCGGGGGCTATGTCCTGGTCTAGGTGAATCAAGCAATAATCCGGATCAAACTCTGTGAGGTCTTCCACCCCCTTTTCAAAAAACATGATGTGCCTTCCTGTCGACTCTAGGTCCCTGCGGTCGATTTTCTTTTCCATCTTCTCGGTGTTCTGGACTCCGTTTCGCAGCATTGATGCGACGCCGGTTGCGTCAATTACTACCTTGGCGGTTTTCTTGAACGGCTGGTTGTTCTTTCTGTCCATTCCCTGGACACCGATGACCTGGTTTCCGTCGTATAACAAATTGGTAAGGCTGACTTCAAATTCAAAATTTATTCCCATCTTCTGCGCCTGCTTGTACTGGCTTTGCGGAAGCTCTTGCCTGTTGAGCAGGTATCCGTCCCCGTCAAACGGAATCGATGTCTCCCTGTCCGGCGAGAGTGCGATTACTCCCTTTACCTTGTGCTCTAGTTCGGGCTTGCCCCATATGACGTTGATCTTCTTTCCCATGTAGTCCACTGCCTCCTTGCTTACGGCGTCTCCGCAGACCCATCCGTGCAGCGTCTTGCGCCCAAGGAAGATGGATGGGTTTCTGTCAATGACCAAAATGGAGAGTCTCTGCTTTGAGTGGTATGCCGCAGACTGGGCTGCAACCATTCCTGCAAGTCCGCCTCCTGCTACAATCAAGTCGTAATCTGCTTTCAACTATCAAACAGCTGAAGCAACATTATTTAAAACAATCTTGGGGCGGATTGTTTTTTGGGTCAGATCGTCGCGGCATCTTCACAGCTTATCTCAGACTGGAGCGGCTTTGCAGCTCTTCATTCCCGCTCTACTCCCAATCAAATTGATATTAAATCGTGCCTTGTGTGAGCAGTCTGGTAAACGTGTCCTCGATGTCGGCCTGCTTGTATATCGGGGTGAAAATTTTTATCTTGACTGGCTCCCTGTCGCTAAGGACAATCTGCCCTGTTATGAGGGACTGCTTGCTTATCCTCAGGTACAGGGTGGAGTCGTCGTACCTGTTTTCGAGGTCCTCGATTATGGTGTCGATTTGCTCGCGCGGTATTGCCGCGACGAGTTTCTTTACGAAATGCTGCGCCTTTTTCTTCTTTATTTTTGAGTGGAGAAGTATGATTGGGTTTTCAAAGTGGCCGGTGAGGTTCTGTGCGTCAAACTCCTCCCTGTCAACATCGAACGTCTCCTTGAATGCGGCAAAGATCCTCTCCAAATCCTCGGTTGCGTGGACTATTAGTTGAATGTCTACTTCGAGCCTTTTTTCCATGATTAAAAATGAAAAAGCCTATTGCGCTTGTAGCAATGCGACTTCTGCTTCTGCTGTCCTGATTAGCTTTACTTTTTCAAGGCCCACATGTCGCATGCGGATCACCTTCTTTGCAGCTGCCATGATGTCCGAGTTTATCTTTCCATAGCATGTTGCCTGGACGAACTGATCAATTGTCATCTCCTTGATGGTCTTGCTCATCACGTCGTTTGCAATCAGCCTTAGGGCGTGCTTTCTTGACGTGTTGAGCTTTTTGTGTGTCAGGGCAATTATCTTAATTCTGAAAATGTAATTGTCTTTGGTCTTTACGTCCATGACGTAGCTTACCTTGCTTGATCCTCGTCTGATCAGGCTTCGCAGGAATTCCTTTGCGTACTCGTATCTCTTGAATATGGAGTGCGCCTTGTCCCCGTCAATCTTGCTGATCTGGAAGTAGATCTTGTACTGGTACTGTGATGGATCTCCTTTTAGGATGTCAAACAATGTCACCTCGATAACCCTGCCGATTGCCTTTTGCTCATCAGTGATAGGGATGTATGCAATTGGGGCGTTGTTGAATGACTCTGGGGCGATTACCGTGACCCATTTTTTCTCTCGCCACTTGTCTTTTACCTTTCCACCCTTTCTACGTGCCAATTACTAACGGCGTCTAACTCCAAAATATAAGTTTAGTCTATATCGCGCTTGAGCCGAGATATTTTTGCAGTGCCTTTGGGACCGCGATGTGTCCGTCCTTTGTCTGAAAGTTCTCCATGATTGCGACCAGTGTCCTTGTGGTTGCGACAAGTGTGCTGTTCAGGGAATGCAGGTACTGCGTCTGCTCGTTTGTCTTGTCGCGGAATCTTATCTTCAGTCTGCGCGTCTGAAAGTCAAGGCAGTTTGAACACGACACTATTTCGCGGTACGCGCTCTGTCCTGCCATCCACGCCTCGATGTCGTATGTCTTTGCTGAGACCTTTCCCATGTCTCCGCTTGATAGCAGCATGACCCTGTACGGGATTTCCAGCTTTTGGTAGAACTCTTCTGCGACTCCAAGCATTCTTTCGTGCTCATTCCACGACTCCTCCGGCCTTGCAAAGACGTACTGCTCTATTTTCTCGAACTGGTGCACCCGGAATATTCCCTTCTGGTCCCGCCCGTGCGCACCTGCCTCCTTTCTAAAGCACGGGCTCACGCCGGCGTATCTTATCGGCAGGTCCTTTCCCTCCAGGATCTCGTCGGAGTGCATGGATGCGATCGAGTGCTCCGACGTTCCGATCAGGAAAAGATCCTCGTCCTGTATTTTGTAAATGACGTCCTCAAAGTCCTGGGCTATTACTGCGCCCTCCATCGATGCGCGGTTTATCATGTACGGGGGCTGCACGAGCGTGTATTTTTTTTCCTCCATGTAGTCAAGCGCAAAGTGGATAAGCCCCTGGTTCAGTTTGACCAGGCCGTTTTTCAAATAATAAAATCTAGCACCTGCAGTTTTTGCGGCGCGCTCCAAATCGACTAGGTCGAGGCTTTGTGACAAGTCAATGTGGTCCTTTACTGCAAAGTCAAACTTGGGGATTGCGCCAAACTTTCGAACCTCCTTGTTTGCGGAATCATCCGGCCCAACTGGGACGGACTCGTGAACCATGTTTGGAATTGTAAGTATCAGCCTTTCATAGTCTGCATCTGTTTTTTTCTGCTCCTCTTCTAGTCTGAGCAGCTCCTGGGAGGCCTGCTGCATTTGGGCAATTGCGGAGTCTGCGTTCTGACCCGACTTTTTCTTTTGCGCAATTTCCACTGACACGGTGTTTTTCTTTTTTCTCAGCTCGTCAGTCCTGACTATCATCTCGCGCCTTTTGGAATCCAGCGATATCAGCGAGTCCAGGTCAAACTCAGAGTTTCTGTCCCTTAGCATCTTTCGGATTGCCTCCGGCTTTTCCTTGATTATCTTTGGGTCAAGCATTCATTCCATCACCTTTAGGGCCATCTGCACGTGCGCCAAGACCTCGTCTATTGTGGGGATTAGTTTTTTCATGCTGTCTGTACTCTGAAAATTAAAGACTAGCGCGTTATCAATATTTTCTATTTCCAGCGACATCCCATCTGGAAAATCCACGTTGTCCGGCTCAAGCGCGGCTCGCACGGCCTTTGCCTTTTTCTCGGAGATGTGGTTAATTGATATCTGGACTTTGCACGTGAGCGACATTGTCTTCAAGGTAATCCAAAAAGCCATCCAATTTGTCCTTAGTTATTCTTGCGCCTGCTGCGGCATCGTGTCCGCCCCCGACCCCGTCGAACTTTTCGGCGCCGGTCCTCATCAGGGTGCTGAGGTTGACTCCTGACTTGCAGCCCATTGACTTTCTTGAGGAAAACTTGACTGTGTTTTCCTCGCCGTTTGTCCTAAGGATTATGATCTTTCCTGCGTTCTTTGGGGAGCCCGCAAGAAGCGATGAAATTGTCCCAGTCATTGTCTCGGGAACCACGCCCTCGCCGTTGACCATTAGGCAGCTCACAGAGTCGCTCATTCTCCAGCGCTCGTTTGACAAAATATTCATGTAGTCGCGTATCATTTTTCTGTACTCTCCGAGTATGTTTTCTCCGGCCTGCAGCATCTTGTTTCTGTCGCCCATGCAGATTGCGATTCCTACTCCCGCCCTGTTTATTCTTCCGCAGGAATTTAGCATGGTTGAAAACTCGCGGGCGTCTCGCAAAAAGCTGCGCCTGTCCTCGCTTGGAAAAGTGTAAGTGCATCCGATTAATTCTTCCATTATCTGGGTCCCGTTTTGGCTGCTCGCGAATTTCGTAATTGCCTCAATTATTTTGCGCTTTTCGTCGTCCGTGAGATCCGACGGGGTCCTCCACCTCCCGCCGTCCTTGAGGTTTATCCCCGAAGACCTTAGCAGCGAAAAGCAAGAGTCCCGGTTCCACGTTAACCCCTCGATGAACGGCTGCGACGTAAACGCAAGCGAATCCGCAATCGGCCGGGTTTCGCGCCCCACCAGCAACAAGTCCAAATCTATCTTGAGATGTCCTGAGTTTTTTGCCTCCTCAGCTATCTCTGCATTCATTCCCAAAAACGACTTTCTTTCCCCCTGGTCCTGCCTGTCGCCAAGTGCTGATACCACGGCAATCGGTGCAAGGCTTGCGTTTCTCCTGTCGAGCGATTTTGCCGCAAGGTACGCCATGCCGCCTGCGCAGATCTCGTTGCCGCCGTTCATTCCGAACTTCCAGGCGTTTATGACGCGCTCGTTTTCGTGCTCCTCTTCCGGAATCTCGTGGTGGTCAAAGACTACCCAGTTCTCGCCGAGCGCCTCGTCAAGCTGCTTTGCAAACCCCCCGCCGAGATCCGTCACAACGTGAAAGTCGCGGGAGTCATTCTGCATTCCCTTTATGACTGCGCCGTTCATCTCCTTTGCAGTCCTTGCCGTCACCTTGGCACCTGCATGGATCAGCGCCTTTGTGATTATGCTGCCGGACGTCAGGCCGTCGCAGTCAATGTGGGTGGTGACGATCACGTCCTTTCCTGTTTTTACACATTCTGAAATCTTGTCGTTAAAATTTGATAAATGATTGCCGAGATTTTTGCCCATTATTCCAGTTGAGCTACTACGGACTTATATTTCCAGTTTTCAGGAAGAACCCCAATTCTTTTGTAGTATGTCGAGATGCGGTGCACCTTTGCCTCTACTAGTTCCAGCGATCTGACGTTTCTCTTATCCGAGTTGTGCGTCTTGAGGTGCTTTTGCAGACCGACTGCCTTTCTTACTATGTTGTTGAGGTCCTCTGGAATTTCCGGAGTTACTCCGCCGTCGTCAAGAATTTTTTTGATCGACTTTTTCACCACTGTCTTTACAAGTGGGATTGCGTGCTGATCTCTGAGCTTGATTCCTATCTGGCTCATTGGGACTCCGTCCTTTCCGTACTTTATGACTAGCTCCTCCACTTCCTTTTGACTCATTGAAAGCCAGGAAGGCGTCCTAGTTGTGATCGGTCTAGTCGAGTGCGACTGGCCGTGTCTGTGAGTGTGAACTCGTCCCATGAAAATCGTCACTTTAGAACAAACATAAACGTTACCCCCGGAAAGTTATGAAAACCGTCAACTAGAAAAAAGTTAAATAGAAACCTTGTTTTCCAGACAACAGGTAAACACTATGAATAAAGCACTATTAGGCGCATCAATACTTGCCATCGCTGCCATATCAGTCAGCATGATGACATCACTTGCAGCTGCCCAATACATGGGTAGTGTAAGCGA
>SCVO01000036.1 GCA_004322465.1 Candidatus Nitrosotenuis sp. | reverse complement strand
AGGCACTGGCAATCAATCAAAACCACTTTGACACGCTGCTCGGAAAAGCAATCTCGCTTGCACAGCTCAACTCCCACAATGACGCCCTGAACTATTTCGACAAGGCACTGGCAATCAATCCAAGCAATGTTGATGCATTATACCACAAAGGCTGCTCACTGGTCTCAATTGATAAACACAATGAAGCATTGATTATGTTTAACCAAGTTTTAGATGTGAAAGAAAATCATTATTTGGCCTTGTTTAACAAAGGACTGATCTTTGAAAACATAGGAAGATACGATAACGCGATTTTGGCTTTTGACCAAATCTTGCAAAAAAATACCAGCAACATAGACGCTTTATTCCATAAAGGTCTGATGTTGAACAAACTACAAAAATTTATGGCTGCAATAGCTAATTTTGATCATGTGCTTGAGGTAGAGCCTAATCACGTTTTGTCCATTACTCACAAAGCTGTATCACTTGTACATTTAGATATGATGAAAGATGCATTGCTATATTATAACAAAGCACTGGAATTAGAACCTAATAATCTGGATGCATTATATAATAAAACAATCGCTTTAATAAAAATTGGAAAATACGAAGACGCACTAAGCCAAATTCAACACGTACATTGCATCAATCCTCAATATCATGACACATTATACTACATGGGTGTCTGTCTTGGCAATCTAGGAAGATACGATGACGCAAAAAGAGTTTTCGATCAAGCACTAAAGATCAATCCTGGTGACATCAAGTGTTTGTACCAAAAAGGAATGATTCTGTACAAGATCGGCAAACACATCGATTCCGTTTCCTGTTATGATGCAGTACTAAAAACAGAACCAAGTCACATAATGTCATTATATTATAAGGGCATGTCATTAAAAATACTAGGTCAATACACTGAGGCACTCTTGTGCCATGAAAAAATTCTGGAAATAGAACATACAAACAATGATTCGCTACTTGAAAAAGGTCTAATAGTATCAATTCTTGGCCAACATGAAAGATCAATTGAATATTTTGATCAAATTCTCAAAACTGATTCAAGTAATTTTACAGCAATTATACAAAAGGCAAATTCACTTGCAAATATTGGAAAACACTTTGACTCTGTAGAATTCCTAGATAAAGCTCTTCAAATTGAACCAAACAACGTAGAAGCATTACTCCAAAAGGGACATTTCCTTCATGTTATGGGAAAACAAAAGGAGGCAATAACCTGCTTTAACCAAGTACTGGCAATAAACCCAGACAATGCAAATGCGTTATTTAATAAATCAAAATCGTTACTTTTGCAAGGAAAAATAGCAGACTCGTTAGAATCTCTCCAAATGGCGACAACCATCGAGCCAATCTACAAAGAAATCGCAAAAAAAGACACTGACTTTGTCAGGTTAAATGAAAACCCTGCTTTTAGAATAATAATAAATTAAAGAATTATTGACTTAAAAAAATTACAACAAAATTGTTATGTCAACAACTCAATAGATTTTGCTTTCTTCCACAGATGTGTGCACAGACTGTACATATTATTTATCATCTCAGACGAATTCGTGTACATTATGGAGTCGTTATCATCATTCAAATCCATTGATTCTTTTATGGAACCCGACATGATTAGCTGACCTCCCTCTTCTACGATCATTCTACTTTTTGATGGCAATTTTCCAACTCTTGACTCAGACGCATTTAGCCTGTTAATCAGCGGCAAGAGGTTTTCAGAATTGGTGTATGTTAATACTCTGACATCTCCTTTGTTTTGTCTACACATCTTTATTTTTTCTGGAATCGCAGTGTGATACATTCTCAATATGTCTTCGACGGTGGTGACTATGTAGATTGTCTTGGTGGACTCTTGAATCAATTTTCCAATTCGTGCATAAATATTTGCACGACCTTGAATTATTGAAAAAGAAGAGATCTCTGATACTGCTTCGGGTCTGGTAATCTGTTGTAGTTGTTCTACAATATTACGAGACAGTTTTTGCATGGTAACGATCTCATCTTCTCGTCTTTGCATGATTATGGTTAGTCCTTCCTTCGGCTCTATTGCCTTACAAATTGTTGGATTTGAAAACGTTGTAGTGATCAAACCAAGATTTCGTAATTTATTGAGAGAACGATACGCCTTTCCTCTGTCTATATCAAGTTTTGAAGACATGGTTCCTACAGTTACTGAGCCCATTTGTAGTAGTCCCAAGTATACCATCGCGTCTGTTTTTTCTAATCCAAAATATGATAGTGATGTAATCAGCTCTTCCTGAATGCTCATTGCATAACACCACTATCAGATACAGATTTTGGACTTTGGTTTTTCTGGATATTGTTAATGAAATTAATTTTTGTGTATTTCATGTAGAATAGAAATTATAATAATGATTTGAGTTGTTGTCTGTTTCATTTAAACAAA
>SCVO01000035.1 GCA_004322465.1 Candidatus Nitrosotenuis sp. | reverse complement strand
ATGATCTATCTTTCATTATACAAACGCAACTCCAAATTCACGTGATAAAAATTCTTTCGCTTCATCACTGCTTATGCGGTGATGTTTTCCAACACTTGCCTTGTGTCTGCTTCTGAATCTAATGCTAAATCCGGGTCTGGTAAGAGTCACTGCTGCCTCCAGTCCCAAGATTCCGATTTGCGGATCATATTTTATTCCAGGAATGTCGATGTGCTCTCTAATTCCAAAGGAAACGTTACCAAAATCATCAAATGATCTTCCGTTTAATTTCTTGCCCTTTGCGTCAACTAGTCGTTGCAATAGTTTTCCTGCATCTGCGCCCCTTACGGTTACTGCTACGCCTATTGGCTCCCCCTTTCTTACCCCCCAGTCCCTTTGGGTTCCCTTTGCATCTCTTGCGCAGGATTTTTTACCAGATATTGAATCGAGTGCTTTCTTTGCGGTCTCTATTGCATCGCCAGATTTACCGACACCCATGTTTAATACGACTTTTTCCAGTCTGATTTTTTTCATTGCGCTATCTTTGTTTGCCATATAATCACGCTACTTGAACGACTGGCTCCTTTTTACCTACAACCATGACCAGATTTGCTGGGATTTCGATTTCTCTTTGGCCAAATGAGAGCAGTGTGCGTTTTGGAAGAACGAATGTGCCCTCCTTGATTTCTTTGACATCTGCTAATTGGCCGGTGTTAATTCCTTTAGTGACAATTACTTTTGCTCCTTTCTCTAGCTTTAAGACTTCCTTGATTTTTTGTTCTGGGACTTGCATGACGCATGTGTCTCCTACTGAAACCTTTTCGTCGGAAAGCAATGAACGACCATCATGGAATCCAATCTGGGTTTTTCCTTTTGCGACGTTTTGTTTGCTTGTAACTTTGACTAGCTTGACAGATTTTTCAGAGCTTTTGATTTTCAATGGGGTTAGAATGTGACCCTTTCCTGGCACCAATCTATAGACGTCAGATATTCCTTCGAGCTCAACTACATCCATCAGTCCGATTCCATGGTGAAGTGATTTTCGCTCAACGCCATCTACTTTGACTTTGCCGCCATAAATTGCATATTTTGCTTCTCGCAGGGTTTTTACCAGTTTTAGCGTATCACGTAAGAACACTGCAGTTGGAATCGAGACGTGCTTTGAGTGAGGACCAGGCTTTACTGTAACTACGAATCGTGGTTCTTTTCTTGAGATTCCCCAGAACATTGGAGACATCTGACGCTTTAGTTTTTTACTTCCTGCTATTCGTGGCAATTATTTTTCCTCCTTTTTCTTTTCGTTTTTGCTTGGTTTTGATTCTTTGGTTTCTTTTGGCTTTGATTCTTTTGCTGGTTTTTTAGTCTCAGTGCTTTTTGTCGGAGTCGCTTTTGGTTTTGCTTCTTTGACAGGTTTTGTTTTCTTTCCTTCCAGCTTGTTTTGTCGCCACTTGTCCTCGGTGTTTAGATCGGTAATTATGAGATTTGACGGATGGATAAAGACGTCAAGGTTTCCGCCCTTGAGTTTTTCTTTTTTGACTCCCTCTACAGAGACTCCGTTTTTCTGAGTCGACACTTTGGTGACTTTTCCTGTAACTCCTCGGAATTCACCCCTGAGTACGCGGATTGTGTCGCCTTCGATTATCCTAATGCTGCGCTTGGTGTATTTTTTTCGCAGTTCTTTTGAAAGATGGCTAGCAAGCTGTCTGCTTTTCACCACAGCTGTTGCCTGGTAGATCATTCGGTTACGGATTGTTGTTGGCTTCATTTTGTTATACCACCATTGATGCCAGGTTTGCGACTCGTGGCCATTTTTCAGAGGCCTCTGCCGCAACTGGTCCTTTTATGTCAGTTCCTTTGATTTCCCCTTCCGGAGTAACTAGTACTGCTGCATTGTCCTCAAATGCAACACGGATTCCGTTTAATCGTCTAATTGGGTACTTTTGTCTAATTATGACTGCGCCAAAGATTTGTTTTCTCAGTTCTGCTGGTCCCTTTTTGACTACAACGTTTACAAAATCCCCGACTGCAGCTGCAGGATATTGTGAGTGTCTAGTCTTTGCCCTCTTTACCATGATAATTTCCAAAATTTTAGCGCCGGTGTTATCTGCACATGTGACTCTAGCTCCAAGTGGAAGCACTCGAGTAACATATGGGCGGAATTCCTGAACACCCTTTGCAGATACTGCACGACTTTTTCCGCCGGACATTTTAGGACTTTACCTCCACTACAACGAATGAAACTGATTTTGCGACTGGTCTGCATTCTGCTGCAACTACCATGTCGCCTTCTTTGATCTCTAATTTTGCTGGCTTGTATGCATGAATTGTGCTCTTGCTTCTTGCGTATCGCTTTGTCTTTGACATGTACAAT
>SCVO01000034.1 GCA_004322465.1 Candidatus Nitrosotenuis sp. | reverse complement strand
GACTCCAGATGCAACAATCATCGTCATCACCCATTATGCAAGAATTCTGAAATTCCTCAAAAAATTGGATTATGTTCACGTGTTTGCACGAGGACAAGTTCTAAAATCCGGAGACGCATCACTTGCAGATGAACTGGAGAAAAAAGGCTACGACTGGATCGTCAACGCCTAGAATTTTTTGAAACTTTAACTTGCTGTACCGAGTACACGTTGAATTCAACAAGGACTCTATCGAAGTGAGTGGTAACGAAATAACAATAGGCGTAAAAGCAAAACCAGTCGACGGTCAAGCAAACAAGGAGATCGTAAAGAAACTAGCGAAGCATTTTGGCGTGTCATCTGCAAACGTAGCGATAAGATCAGGCCACAAATCAAGGGACAAGATTGTCGAGATAGTCTGATTTTATTTGGAATCGAGTTTTTCTCGGTGCTGTTTTTCCCTTTTTTCTATTTCCAGAAATTCGTTTAGACAGTAGTAGTCAAAGACCCTCATTTTCTTTTCTGCTGCCTTTTCTTTGAATTTCATTATGTCATCCACCAGCAACCCCTGTGCGGCCAAAAACGCCTCGTCCGCTTTTCCCAGCTTTGTGTACGCGTCAGATTTTGCCAGGCATGCCTCTTTGATAGTTCCATCCACGAGTTGAGCCCTATCATAGATCAGGATTGCATCTGCATGTCTTTGCAGGTATGACAAAGTGATTGCCTTGTTCATCAGGGCAGTGGTATTGTTTGGATCAATTTTGAGTGAGGCGTCATAACTTGAGATTGCTTCCTCGTGTCTGTTCAGCTCATTTAATGCCAGCCCTCTGCTGTCAAGCGTCCAGGAATCATTTACATTTTTTTCTAAAAGCTTGTCACAGCACAAGAGCACCTGATCATATTTTTTGAGTCGCTCTAATGCAAATATTTTATTTTTAAGAGCATATTCGTCAAGCGGATTTATTTGTAAAACAGCATTACAGTAGGATATCACATCATCGTATTTTTCAACCTGTAATAGCGCAGTTGCTATATTTTGCAATGCGACTAGATCCTTCGGGTCGGACTCTAGCATCTTTTGACAGAACACGAATATCTCATGCCATTTTTGTTCAGCGTAGAGTTTTTTTATGACATCTATGGGATTTCCAAGATAGCTCAATGGATATCATACGGATTGGTGCAAAATTAAGGTTTCAAAGCATTGCACGAGCATGATTTTTTCTTTGACTTGAGCCTATCATAGATGTCAATTACAAAATGAAACACGATTATCTTTGCAAATACGATTGCCGAAATTAGCGCCAAAGTCGCCTGGCCAAGATATGTCAGATACGCAGTAACTCCAACTGCAGTCATCAACTCGAGTCCGGTGCAAGTGCACAGAAACAAAAGCCGGCGCCTCATGCCATGATATAGACGACAAAAATAGTTAAGCGTTCATCCAATTTGATGCAAGGTTATTTTCTGTCTTGAAAAAATGGATTATTGTTAAATATGGTTACAGAAAAGCCATAGCATGGCAGAATCGAGTCGAACCTTTTTCAATTTTTCATTTTTCAAAATAGACCCAAAATGGAGATGGATGGCGGATCTGGCAAAAGAGGAATCTGCCAAAGAGATTGAGCAGGTGATTCGAAACTCCAAGGTTAGATTCAGGTCTTATTCCACGTTGGGGCTAAGAGACGATGCCGAATTTTTGTTCTGGTTTGCTGCAGATAACATCGAAGCAATCCAGGAGGTAATCTCAAAGATCTACTTGACAGTGTTTGGCAAGTACATTATTCCGTCTCACGTTTATCTTTCATCAACCAGATCATCGATGTACGCAAGGGTCGGAAAGGTTTCATCGTTTGTCGAGGGAAACGATCCGCGAAAGTATGTAGTCGTGTATCCATTCATCAAGACAAGAGAATGGTACCTCTTGCCAGTCGAGCAGCGAAAGAAGATGATGGACGAGCACATTGTGGTCGGTCAGAAATTCCCACAGGTTGTACTAAACACAACGTACTCTTTTGGAATCCATGATGAGGACTTTATGCTAGCATTTGAGACAGATGATCTGCATGTGTTTCAAGATTTGATAATGGAGTTGCGTGAAACCCAGGTTTCAAGGTACATCGAAAGAGACACGCCGATGATTGTGTGCGTCAAGAAAGATATTATTCCGCTAATCGCAAGTCTTGGATAGATGAACGGGCTAAAAGAGTGGGCAACGGTTGTCAAGGCGCTAGAATCTGGGGACCAGACGGTTATTTTGCGAAAGGGCGGAATATTAGAAGTCGCGTCTGGATTCATAGTCGAGGCAAAAAAGTTTCTTCTTTTTCCGACATTTGAGCACCAAACGTACGACAACCTAAAGCCGCAGTTTCACAAGTATCTTGATATCGCAATGGCAAGAAAACCAAAGGCGGGACAAAACATGATCACGTCGTATGCGGAGGTCCTAGCAGAGTCAGACGTACTGTCAGATGATAAAATTAAACAACTATCCCAGTTTCACATATGGAGCGATCCATACATAGCAACAAGAAGAAACTGGATGCCAGACAAGCCTATGAAGGCAGTGTTTCTAAAAGTATTCAAGGTGCCAGAATTCGAAATCCCCCTAAAACCAGAATATCAGGGTTGCAAATCTTGGATAGACATAAATGCAAATCTCGATTCTGGAGAATCGGCTTTGGGACAGGAAGAAACCGATCTAAGATTGGAAAAATTCAGAGAGATTGTAAATTGAAATACAAGACACTTGGCAAATCAGGAATCAAGGTATCCGAAATAGGATTTGGCGCATGGACAATTGCTCTTGATTGGTGGGGCAAAAAAATAGAAGACGACGAGGCAAAAAGAATGCTCAAGCGTGCATATGACTTGGGGATCAACTTTTTTGAGACTGGCGACATGTACGGCAAGGGAAAAAGCGAAAAACTGATCGGAGAGACATTCAAGGGAATGAGAAACGAGATCGTCATATCCACAAAATACGGTTACGAGTTTGAAGGCGCGCAGCAAATTGGCCACAGTGAATTACCGCAAAGATTTGATCCGTTATTTACAGAACACGCATTAGAAAAGAGTCTAGAGAGGCTCCAAACGGACTACATCGATGTTTACGGACTGCACAATCCAAAGATGTATCATATTCAAGACGACACCATTTTCTATACACTAGACAACAAAATTAATGAAGGAAAGATCAACGCATACCAGGTTGCACTTGGACCTGCAATAGGATGGACGCAGGAAGGCCTTGAGGCAATGAATAGAAAGAACGTTTCCGCAGTCCAGACAGTATACAACATTTTAGAGCAGACCCCAGGAAACGAGCTGATTGAAGCGGCGGAAAGAAAAAATGTGGGAATTTTGGTTCGGGTTCCCGATGCATCCGGTATACTGACGGGCAAGGTATCAGCAGACACAAAAATTGACGAAAAGGATCACCGCTCGGTTAGAAAGGGAGAATGGGTAAAAGCATCACTTGCCAAAGTGGAGCAATTAAGGCCAATTGCCAATAGAAATGGTCTCAACATTACGGAGCTTGCAATCAAATTCATCACATCAAAGAAAACAGTTTCGTCTGTTTTGCCAACAGTGATCAGCGTGGAAGAAATCGAGATGTTTTCAGCAATGTCAGACGGAAAATACCTAAGCTCACAAGACATGAAGGAAATAACCGACATTTACAATTCCTGGCCACCATACGAGATCAAAGCAACGGTTCAAGCAGCATAATTTCCAAAGAACATCTTTCCATTTTGGAATCTAGACAGTAATTGTTTCTTCTATTGTAAACTCGTGTTCGGTAAAATATTCGACCCGCGTCTTTTTGAATTCTCGTGAGCTGAATAAAATCCGGTAATCGTCCACGTTAATTTGCTGCTGGATTTCTTTTGCCATGTCCTCCGCCTCCGGAATTGACTTGCAGTGTACCATTGAGAATACGTTGTATTGCCAGTCCTGGTATGACGGTCTTTGGTAACAGTGGCTTACTTGTGGAAACGCGCCGAGAATCTCTCCAACCTCTTCGATTCGTTGTTCTGGAACATTCCAGACAATCATTCCGTTCGCAGTAAATCCAACGTCTCTGTGTCTCAAAATGGCAGCATATCTTCGCATGACGCCGATTTTCTCATAGTTTTTTAGGCTTTCAAAGACTTGGTCTTCTGTCATTCCAAGGTTTTTGGCTGCTTGTAAAAACGGCCTATCCACCACTTCAAGATCTTTCTGCAATTGTCTAATGAACTCCTTATCATCTTCGGTTGGGGTAAACTTGGTTTCAATAACTTGCTTTTTTTCTTCAGACGGTTTTACTTCTTGCTTTTTCTCATCCACCATCTCAAGTTTTACGCCAATTTTGAACAACTTGATGGTAGGTAGTAATCTGACTTTTTTTATTCCTCCAAGTTTCAAGAATTTGTCAACCTCGGTTTTAAGATCAGTTCCAGGAGGAGTCGCCAGTGTAAACCAGAGATTATACTCGTGGTTTCGCTCATAGTTGTGAGAAACTCCAGGATGACGATTAATTTGATTTGCAACGTAATCTAGCTTGTCCGGTTCTATAGACATTGCAACGAGCGAACTTTTGTATCCCAATTTTCTTGTGTCAAAAATTGCTGAAAGCTGTCGTAAAACTCCAATGGATTTTAGATTAGCTATTCTTTTTTTCATTTCGTCGGTCGTGATGTGAAATCGGTTTGCAAGCTCTTTGTACGGCTCAGACACCAGAGGGAACGACCATTGGATTTCATTCAGAATTTCTTTATCAAGCGAATCCAGTGATGCCATATGTGTTCTAGGATTACTTTTCGATTAAAAACGTAACGAGAATCTAAGAATCGTATAAATACAAAACTAGATGTGCCAGATCGTGATTGTTGACCTCAACCTGAGGGGAAAATTAGTCGTAGTTGTCGGAGCAGGTCAGGAAGGCCTAAAAAAAGTAAATTCCCTCCTTACCCAGGATTGCAAGATTCTTGTAATTAGCGACTCGGCAAACACCCAGATCACGAATTACGCAAAAAAGGGAAAAATCGAGTTTAAGAAAACCAGGCTCGACAATGCGGACTTTCTAGACGACTATGATCCTCTCTTAGTAATGGCGGCAACGGACGACAAGGAACTAAATAGAAAAATTGTCCAAAAGGCAAAGAAAAAGAGATGCTACGCATATGCTGCAGACGATCCAGACTTTAGTGATTTTGCACACCCCTCTGTGATTAACATCGAGGATACGGTTCAGATTGCCATATCGACTGGAGGTCGCAGTCCTGCAATGGCGCGAAAGATAAAGCTAAAGGCGGAAAAAATATTCAAGGAGATAATCGACAAAGAAGACATCTACCAAATTAAGCTACAAAAAATAGCGAGAGACATGGCAAAGGAAAAGATCCCAACTACGCCCGAACGAAAAAAATTCCTTTATTCAATTCTAAATAGCAAGAAGATAAAACAGTTATTAAAAGAAGGCAATTTGCAAACTGCACAAAAGGAAATGATCAAAATTCTAGGGGATTGGAAATGAGCAACATAATAAATGCGCGAGTTACGTTTCATAATTCTCCGATCCACGTTCTTGAGAAATTCACATTCAAAAACATTGATTCCGCATACGAGTATTTCAGAGAATATTCCGGACTAAAGGAATGTGTCATATTGCAAACGTGTAACCGCGTTGAAATTTTCGGCCTGTCAAATGATCCCAACATTCAGAAAATCAAAAAAACGTGGGCGTCCCTTGCAGGGCTGGAAGAGGTGGCATTCAAGGAAAATTTTGAAATGTCGGAAAACATTGACGTTTACCAGCATTTGCTAAAGCTCACGTCGGGACTTGACTCGATGGTGGTCGGAGAAGAGCAGATCTTAGGCCAGATCAAAGAGGCAATAACAAACGCAAGAGAAATCAAAGCATCCGGAGAATACCTGAACACGTTATTTGACAAGGCAATCAGGATAGGAACTCGAGTCAGAAACTCCACAGGGATAAGCAAGGGAAGCATCTCGGTTGGCTCAATGGCAGTAAAATTGGCAGAAGAAAACATTGATGACCTAAAAACAAAAAAAATTCTCCTCATTGGGACTGGGGAAGCTGCTACGATGGTTGCAAAGTCACTAAACAAACGCGGTTACGAGTTTTTTGTGACAAGTAGGACACTCAGCAGATCAAAAGCGTTTGCAGAGACAATCGGCGGGAACCCAATTGACTTTGAGGATGTGTTATCAGGCTTCTCAAATTATGACGTGTTGTTTGTTGCCACAATCGCTCCGTACTTTTTGGTCACGTTTGAGAGAATTAAAGATGCGATGGATGACAAAAAAACAGGAATGATGATTCTTGATCTATCAAATCCCAGGACGGTTGATGAAAAGGTCACCACAATTAGCGGAATAAAGATGATGAATCTTGATCAAATCGCAGAAATTGTCGATAAAAACATGAGAAATAGGGTAAACGAGAAGACAAATGCAGAAAAAATAATTAGTGAAGAAATCTCAGTACTGGAAGCCCAAATGAAAAGACTAGAAGTCGAACCAGTGGTCAAGGAGATATTCAAGGACATTGATGTACGCAGGGTAAAGGAGTTGGAGAAAGCCCTGTCGATGCTCGGCGAAACAGACAAGGACAAGATCAAGATAATCGAGGATCTGACAAAGGCAGTGGTCGAGGGAATAATTTCTGAGCCAATGAACAACATCAGACGGGCATCGGAGCAGTCAGATGAGGAACTACTCAAAGCAGCTGCAAAGCTTTTTGATTACAAGAAAAAAAGCGAATAGACTTTACAAAATACACCAGACTAGAATTATATTGCTTTAGATAGGATTTTGTTCATGACGTCTTCTTTTCCTACAAGACGACTTCGAAGATTGCGCAAAAATGAAAAGATGCGCAACCTAGTTCAGGAAATTACATTTTCTCCAAACGATTTGATTTGCCCAGTATTTGTGCAAGAAGACCTAAAAGCAAGAATTCAGGTCGACTCCATGTCAGAAATCGAGCGACTCCCACTATCAGACGTAGTAAAAGAAGTCGAGGAGATAAAAAATCTCAGGATTCCAGCAGTTATGTTATTCGGAGTTCCGACGAAAAAAGACGATGCCGGTACATCCGCATTTGTGGATGACGGAATAGTCCAAAAGACGATCTCCGAGATCAGAAAAAATTTTGGGGACAGCATCGTCATCATGGCAGATGTCTGCCTATGCCAGTATACCACATCAGGTCACTGCGGACTGCTCAAGGGAACTCACATAGATAATGACTCCAGCAATGAGACGCTGGCAAAAATTGCACTCAGCCAGGCAAGGGCTGGAGTGGACATCGTCTCACCATCGGCAATGATGGACGGCCAAGTCAAGGCAATTAGAGAAAGGCTCGACCAAGAAGGATTTCATGATGTAGGCATCATGTCACATTCTGCAAAACATCGCTCTTCATTTTATTCTCCGTTTAGGGACATGGCATCATGTGCCCCACAGTTTGGGGACAGAAAGTCATACCAAGTTCCTTTTACAAATCCAAGGGAGGCAATGCGAGAAATAGAATCAGACATAAACGAAGGAGTCGACATTGTAATGGTAAAACCGGCATTGGCATATCTTGATTTGATTGCAGAAACAAAACGAAGGTTCAACATCCCGATTGCGGCTTATTCAGTTTCAGGAGAATATGCACTTGTAAAGGGTGCGGCAAAACAAGGATGGATAAATGAAATCGATGTCATGACAGAGATTTTGTTTTCAATTAAGAGGGCAGGTGCAGACATGATTGTCACATATTTTGCAAAAATGATGGCAAAACAGATGAATGGTTCATGAGAAATGACGAACGTTTTGAGATAGAAAGGGCGTATGATTTACTACCGCATGTCATTGGGGCAAGCTGGGCCTGCGTTTGGTTCCGACTAAACCAAGTAAAAAATCCAACAAATGAAGAATTCCGCCAAAAAGTAGTAGAATATTTCGTTACTTTGGAGGGATTAGGAGAGATATACCCAGACGACGAATCATTCTCCAGCATAAACAGGTACATAAAAAATCGGTATAAAGAAGAAATTGAGAAAATTCTCCTCGGAAAAAACCAAGAAGTTGAGAAAAGATATGCGCGCTATATCGATTACGGCTGAATTTCCTGCCTCAATTCGATGAGAAAGTCTTTGAGGACTTTGGTCCTACGCTTGGCTTCCTTTTTTGCGAATTTCGTGTTCATCTTTTTTTCAAGAACCAATAGTTTGCAATAAAAGTGATCAATTGTCCAACTTTTATCGTCGGGCGTCCGGGCATTGCAAAAGGGGTCAGATACGTTGTAAATCGGTCTGTTTTCTGCCCCGCCTACACTAAAGGTACGCGCAATTCCAATTGCACCAAGAGCATCGAGTCGGTCTGCATCCTGAAGAATCTTCCCTTCCATTGTTTCTGGAATCTTGTTTCTTGAAAAGCTGTGATCAGCAATTGCGTCAAAGATTACAGATATTTCGTGCGCAGTGTAATGATATTTTTTGAGTATTCTTTTCGCCTTTTGTGCACTTTTAAGCGAGGACGTTTTTGATCTTTTATCGGATTTTGGGAACGAGACCACATCATGAAGAAGGGCAGATGTTAAAACCAAGCGCATGTTTGCGTTTTCATGTTTTGCGATTTTCTTTGCATTTTTGTAGACCCGCATAATGTGCTCAAAGTCATGCGCCGGATCGTTTTTGATTTGGTTCCGTACCTCGATTTCTAGTCTTTTTAGATCGTTCATGTCATAACTTCCAAAATTTTGGCTTTACGAAATGTACTTTTCTTTGTGTTATTAACACATTCCAGTTTATACATGCAAAAAAGACGAGCATCACGACGCTCAACACGTCAACAAACACAATTCCCAAAAGCCTGTCCTCAAAGAGTTTTGCAAACGGCATCAGAACAACTTTGCTTATTGATATCATAACATAGTAAGATATCGCACGTCCAAGCCAAAACCCAAGATAAATCTGCGCACTTTTTGCTCTCATCAGACCATAGCTGATGAACAGCATGTTACTTGGGAGCGGAGTTGCAGCAAACAGAAATGAGGCAATAAAGTATCCTAGTTTTTTGGATTTGAGATAGTTTGCAATTCCATCAAAGCTTGACTTTCTTTCTTCGCTCATGAATTTTCTAAAAAATCCACTAGTGCAGAGCAGGACAAATCTCCCGGCAGTTGCTCCAGTTGCACCAATGACTGCAAGAGAGATCGGGTTTAACGATTCGTCCAGAGCATGAAATGACGCCAAAATAAGCCACGTCGGCGGCATCAAAATTGGCGCAGTATTGATCAGAACCAAGAGAAGAAAGATTCCAAAATATGAAAATTGATTGAAAATCGAAAGAATGTCCATCATGATGTGAATTTTTGTATCTTGACTAAATTAGTTTGCAGGTAGGAATTATATCACATTGTATCGATAATTGTGTAATTTTCAGTGTTTTTGATCCCATTATACAAAATACTAGACGAAAGGTCCAATATCCTTAAATTTTATGAGCCCTATACTATACCCATGAGTGCCAAGATGTGGAAGTGTTATCGATGCAACTTGACATTCAAAGAAGAAGCCTCGGCAGATTTGCACAAGAACCTGTCAGCCCATAACGTGTCCTCAATAGATGCAATCCAAGTTTAAAAACCAGTTTTTAGATTTCTTGGACCGATTAGAATTTTATAAAAAAGTAGTGCAGAGGGTGGGATTTGAACCCACGAACCCCTAAAGGAAGGGATTTCTTATTTTTGATCTTGAGTCCCTCTCGGTTGGCCGGGCTTCGATACCTCTGCAAATGCATTTTTCAAATC
>SCVO01000033.1 GCA_004322465.1 Candidatus Nitrosotenuis sp. | reverse complement strand
TCCTCGTGCAAACACGTGAACATAATCCAATTTTTTGAGGAATTTCAGAATTCTTGCATAATGGGTGATGACGATGATTGTTGCATCTGGAGTCGATACGTCGCTAATTGCCTTTGCAACTGCTTGCACTGCATCGATGTCAAGACCCGAGTCTGGCTCGTCTAGGATCGAAACTTTTGGTTTTAGTACTGCCATTTGAAGCACCTCAGATCTTTTCTTTTCTCCGCCGGAAAATCCCTCGTTGAGGTATCTTGAGAGAAAGTCGTCCCCTAGGCCGACTGTCTGCAGGTTCTTTTTCAGATAATTTTGAAATTCTCTAACCGTGATGAATACTTCTCTGTCGCTTGACGCAAGTGATTTACTTAGTGCGTTGTAAGAAGTTCTAAGAAAGTGTGAAAAACCTACTCCTGATACCTCGGTTGGGTACTGGAATCCAAGGAACAATCCCTTCTTTGCTCGCTCGTCAGTTGATGCATGTGTGATGTCTTCCCCGTCAAGTAGAATCTGGCCCTTTGTCACCTCGTACTTTGGGTGACCAAGCAAAGTGTATGCAAGTGTGCTCTTTCCAGATCCGTTTGGACCCATTATGGCATGAACCTCGCCCGGACCTGTCTTTAGGTTGACTCCTTTGAGAATGAGCTTGCCTTCTCTTTGAACATGCAAATCCCTAATCTCGAGTACTGCCATGTTTTGCTATTCTCTTCAAAGTCTATATAATTTCGACTAATTTTAGCTGACCCTAATCTTGACTGACATCAAAAAACAAAAAGAAAGAAGGATTAGTGTTTAGTTTTTGGCAAAACTAGGTCTTAGTGTCAGATTCAGCTTGTAGCATGAAAGAATTTCTTTGCATCTGTTACGTATGGTAACTTCGGTTACTCCCGCAATGCTGGACACGTCGCGTTGAAGCACGTTTTGTCCAAGCAAGATGGATGCGATATACAGATACGCGGCAGCGATTCCGTTTGGCGCCTTGCCGTCTGCCACGCTTGAGTCGTCTGTTTTTTCCGCAATCTCCAAGGCTAGTCTTTCTACTCTGACATCCGTATTTGTCAGATTTGAAATCTTGGAGATGTACTTGTCCATGGTTATGACAGGTGCAGTTACTGAACCAAGCTCCATTACGAGCGTTCTGTAGTATTTTGCAGCGAGCTTTGTTTTCATCTTGAGATCCTTGTTGGATCCAGTCCCACTGCAAATTTCCTCAAGCGACCTTACTACGTCGCATTGTTTGCACGCCATGTAAATCACGGCTGCCGCAATGCACGCAACAGATTTTCCTTTTACCTCCATGTGGGAGTCAAGATTTCTGTAAATCATTGACGCAGTCTCCAAAACGTTTGAAGAAAGCGTCAAGCTTTGGCACGTCCCTCCAATCACGGTGAGAACATTTGCGAGTCTTCTCTCTCTTGGGGATGATACCCTGACTCTTTGTTGCCACTTTCGGAGGTTGTGCATTTGATTTGCGACCTGGTAATTGATTGTCTTTCCAGAAAAATCCTTCGTGCTGATGGAAATTTCCGTTGCAATTCCCAAGTCATGTTGCGAAAAAGTAGTTTGTCCGCTTGCTCGTGTGAGCTTTGTTCTTTCTTCGATGCTTGAGCTTTTCGATTCTGGGCCATAGTCTGCCATCTGTTCCATGACTACGATTCCGCACATGGAACAAATTTGCTCGCCATTATGTACATCATCAACTAGTGACGATTTACATTCTGGGCAGCATGTTTGTAGTTCTGTTATGTTCATCTTTTTCTCCTAAATTTATCACGTTTAATCACAGGTTCATCAAGGGCGTACACTTTTTGGTCGATGTATTTTTTGATATTGTTTGTCAGGGATATTGCCGAAGCATATGGCTTTGATACCGGGCCTATCATCTCCGTTACTTTGGCAACCTTTCTTCCAGTGTTGTCACAAACAATTCTGCCTTCATCAAGTGGTACCTTGAGTCGTATGATGACTCTGCCACTACTGGCCAAGTGCATAATTTCCCCTACCTCCTGCAATTAAGGTCTAGAACCATCAAGTGCTAATCATATACTTCTGTCAACTTTACTTTAGCTGCGAGCTATATTGAATTTTATTTCGACTGTTTTGCTCTTTTTGCGACAAGTTTTTCTGAAATCTTGTAGAGTACTTTTGCCTTTGGAGAAACTTTTGGCAATGTGATGTATCCTGACCTGACAAACGCCCTCCTTGGAAATCGCACCTTGTCATCAGATTCCGTTGTTTCAAATCCAGCTTCTTTTGCGGCATCTGTTAGTTCTTTGAGGGAAGGATCAAAGACGCACTTGTCTTTTGGAAGTCTCCGCCCCATTCTTTTTGTCAATGTCTTGTTGAAATAATCTAACCAGATTACGATGTGTTCGTAATCTTTCATTGAATCACTTTAAGAGAATTGCGTTTACTACTCCGTGTTGTCCAGGTCTTGACACAACACGGCACTTGCCATTTTCTGTTTCTAAAATCGCACCTTTGGAAATAACACCACGTCTCTGGTAGTCGCTATTGGTCGCGTTTTCTAGAACTTTGAGAATTTTAGTTTTTTTCACTTTTTTATCTGGCATTGCCAAATTAACATAATCAATTGTTTTCAGTCCAGTCTTTACATGATTTGCACGAACCTGTCTTGTTACTGTAACTTGGGTTCCGATGTTTGCCTCATTTGGAAATCTATCCATGTCGTACTTTCTTCTGGTTCGTAATGGGTGTCGTCTTCCGCCCGTTATCTTGCTTGTTGAAAGATTCTCTACTGACCTTTTCACAAAGTCGTTTCATTTTTACTCTAATTTATACACAACGCAAAAATTCTCAAATAACTGGCTTGGACTAATCGAAAATTATGCTTATTGGGTAATCTGTTCTGGGCTTGAAACAGATTCCGCCGGCGCCTTTCTGGCTTTTTTGAATAGTTTCTGTTTTAGAACGTCTGCGTCTCCGCTAATTCCAAAATATTTTTGGAATTTTATTGTGGTTGTGTAAATTTTCAGTCTGCCTACATTTTGATGAGTGATGTAATCGAGCTGCTGAAGTTCTTTGAGATGCGAGTAAACCCCAGTGCCCCTTGTTTCAACTAGCTGCTTTGATGATATGGGCTGCATGTATGCGATGTATGATAGTGTCTTGAGGGTCGCGTTTGGTAGAATTGGCTTTGAGGCATATCTTCGAATCACACTGTTGAATTCCGGCTTTAGCTGGAATACGTAGGAGCCGTCTGGAAGCGTGGCTATCTCAAGTGCCTTGTACGCCGACTTTGTTTTTTTCTCTATTCCGCCAAGCAGGGCAAGTGTCTTTGTTCTGGATTCCGTGCCTGATGCCTTGATTAGCTCCTCTATTGAAAGGGGCCTTCCAGCGGAATACAGTGCAGCCTCTAGTCGAGCCGTCGCCTCGCCATCATCGTCGATTTTTGTCATGACTCCACCTCTACGTGACACTCTCTGTGAGTATGGTTATTTTGATGTCGTCCTCGATTTGTTCCAAGTCTACCTTTTGATCCCTGGCCAAAAATAAAATCGCAAAAAAGCACCTGATGGAATCAACCGTGTCCAAATCCGCAATTATTGAATTCAAAAATCCTGAACCCGCGTCCCCTATTTTTCTTAGAATCAATTCCTCGTATTTTCCAATTATGTTTTCAAGCGATACGAAATAATCCTTAAAGTCTGGAACATCTACTGGTTCAAACCTTAGGTGTCCGCCCCTTCTTGAGCTGGGGTTTGCGATTGCGCCGATCAGGTTTTCCAAAAGCGAAAGTAACTCGTCTAATGTTACCGGATATGTGGATTCGTGGCGGTACGGTATGTTGAGCATTTCGACATCTACATCGACTCTTCCCCTGAGTGGCTTTTTCTCCATCGCTGCCTTCTGCAACGCAAAAATCCTCTCAACTTTCATTCTGTGTATGAGCGAGGACGAAAGTGCTGCCATTCCTGCAACCCTGAGGTCTTTTTTGTCAGCCTTTTTTAAAATGTGAATTAGGATCTCTAAAATCTGGACAATGTTGATCTCCCAGACGTCCTTTTTTGCTATGGTGTTTGGGTTAAACAGAACGCTTACCGGAGCTTGAGAAATATTTTCTGCCTGGTTCTCACTCATAACTAAAAACATGTGTTTTGTTTAATAATACTGTGGGGCTCTACTTTTTTGCCCTTGCCGGTCAACTCTTATATTGTTATTAGTGCTGTCGATCCATAATGAAGGCTGCCCGAATCGTATCTCCACAACAACCGTTAGAAATAATGGAAATAGAAACTCCAAAACCAAAAGATGTTGAGGTTGTAATAAAAGTAAAGGCTACGGGTGTTTGTCACAGCGACTTGCACCTTTGGGAAGGAGGCTATGATACCGGTGACGGCTTTATGAAAGTGACCGACAGAGGAGTCAAATTTCCAGTCACGCCTGGCCATGAAATCGTAGGCACCGTGTCTGAAATCGGAAGTGCGGTCCAAGGAATAAGCGTAGGCGATGACGTCTTGGTCTATCCTTGGATTGGGTGTGGGATTTGCTCTGCATGTAGGGTGGGAAATGACAATATTTGTGACGCTCCACGCTCTCTGGGTGTATTTCAAAACGGCGGATATGCTGAATACGTACTAGTTCCTCATTTCAAGTTTTTAGCTAAAATAAATGGAATTGATCTTGATGCTGCCACGTCTCTTGCGTGTTCCGGCCTTACCGCTTACACTGCAATTAAAAAATCAAACGCCAACTCGCAGCACAACATGGTAATCTTTGGAGCCGGGGGGTTGGGGCTAATGGGAGTGCAGATTGCAAGGGCAATCACAAACGCCAACATCATATGTGTGGATATAGACGATGCAAAACTCACTCTTGCCAAAGAACTGGGTGCAGATAGCGTTGTAAATTCTAAAGATCCTGATGCCGCACAAAAAATCGTCTCGCTTTGCAACGGTAAGGGTGCTGACTGTGTCATTGATTTTGTGAATGCACCGCCTACTGTAAAATTGGGATTGGCTGTTTTGCGAAAACGCGGAAACATGATTCTTGTGGGTCTTTTTGGCGGCTCAATAGACCTGTCACTCGTTACCATTCCGCTAAAGGCAATCACTATTCAGGGTGCGTATACTGGAAACTATAATGACATGCTGGAACTGATTGGACTGGCAAAACGAGGCGTGATAAACCCGACCATCTCCAAGAGATACTCGCTTTCAGACGCGAACACTGCGCTGGAAGACCTAAAGGCGAGGAAAATAATCGGCAGGGCAGTTATCAATCCTTGAAACCATCAAATAATTAATAAATAAATAACGTCCTTCAAAAGGAATGAAAAAAATAGAAGCGATTATTCGTTCTCAAAATTTTTCGACACTAAAAGATCATCTCTCAAAGATAGGCTCGTATATTATCGCAAAACACGACATATCGAATAATGACATCTTTGATAAACAAACGGGGCCAAAGATGGGAAATGCCGGCCTCAAAAGCATCCCATTGGTAAAAATCGAACTAGTTGTTCCTGACATGGACGCAAAAAGAGTCATTGAAATAATCTCCCAATCTTCAGGAATAAAACCCAAAGACGGTGGCAAAATCTTTGTTTCCGAAATGACCGAAATAGTTGACATGAACACCCTTGAGGGGGAAAAAGAACTAGAGCCCCTGTCTCCTCTGATGCAGGCAACAAAAAGAAGCAGGCTTGTCCCATTGCAAAAATATGCCCTACTCAGAATAGATCAGTTCTATGAGCAAAACAAGGAATTCCTGCAGGCAAACTACAAAATAAAGTCGTTTAGTGACTTGGTCAACTTTTGCATCTTGGAATACTTGCCGACGCTTGAAGAAAAATTAAAACCGCAAAAAACAGTTTACGATCTAAACAAACTTTGAGTGTGAACTCATTCCGAAGTCTTTGGCTTTAATTTCGGCAGCCCTTCTTTTACAGCTAGATTCAGTACGTAGGAAAAACTCACTGATTTACCAGTCAACGTGATCATTTTTGCCTGAATTTGACGCAGTTGTTTTGTGAGGTCGTTATCAAGCAGTATTGTTATCCTGTCGCTCATAGCTAGTTTGCAATTTCGGACTCAATTTAATGTTGTTTTGTTGTAATCACTTGATAATCAAATTGAAATTTTGTAGAGTTAAGGGGTGTCTTTACTTCGACGCTTTGTCTGAATGTCTATTGTTTCTTCAACAGACGAAATGAATATTTTTCCATCCCCACTTGTCCCAGTACTTGCAATATCTAGAATGGCGTTTATTACCTGCTCTACTTTGGAATCGTCCACAATTGTTATTGCTGTGATCAAATTGTTGTATTCCGCCGGTTGCATTTTCGTGCCCCTTGAACTCCTTACTGATGGGCGTGCGCCCTTTCCGCGTCCACGAGAGTCAACCACGGTGATCCCAGTAACGCCTGCGCCTTCTATTGCGGAAACGACCAAACTCATCTTGTTATTCGGAATTATGGCCTCGATGCGTTTCATGTTTTTGCTCACCTGTTGACTGTAAAAAACCATTTTATGAAAACCAGATCACTTACTATATAGTGGAATATAGTATATGTAGTACAGCCTTTAATTGTATTAAAAACCGAGCTCATCATGGGTCAGTGGCTTTCTTGGATAAAATCCAACGAAAAAGAAATTTTAACTATTCTAGATAATCTCGCAATCAAGGCAAAAGAGGCGTCCGAAGAGCTGGTCCAACTGTTCCTTCATATCGACAAGGCATCAGAGTATCATATCAAAATAAAACAAATTGAACGTGAGGCAGACGATCTGACTCGATCCATATTTGCAGAACTGAACAAGACGTTCATCACACCTCTTGACCGAGAGGACATGCAAAGAATAGCTGCAAAAACGGACGACGTGATTGATTTCATGGAGGGAATTTCCGGCAGGATAGTAAGCTACCACATATCGTCAAATCCGCCGCACATGCTAGATATTGCAAAAGAGCTAGTAAACGCAGTCAAAGAGGTGGAACTAATGATATCCCAACTCAAAAACGTCAAGGCAGACAAGTCACTAATTGATCACTGTAGAAAAATAAGCGATATTGAACACACCGTAGATGATCTGTACAGAACCGCGGTCGGGAAACTGTTTGAAACGACCGACGCAATTAACATAATAAAACTAAAGGACATTTACGAATCGCTAGAAACCGCATCCGACCGATGCCTTGATGTTGCCGATGTCATCGAGGACATTGTTCTGAAATACACCTAAAGGCACAAACATGTATGAGTTAGCAATAGTTGCGATAATTGCAGCATTATTTTTTGATTTTATCAACGGATTTCACGATGCGGCAAACTCAATCGCGACAGTTGTTGGCACTAGGGTCCTAAAACCGCTTCAAGCAGTAACCCTTGCCGCTGTGGCAAATTTTGCGGGCCCGTTTCTTTTTGGCGTAGCAGTTGCAACAACCATTGGTAAGGGAATAATTAATCCTGACTTTGTGACCATTTACATAATCCTAGGTGCACTGGCTGGGGCAATTGTGTGGAATCTGATAACTTGGTGGTGGGGACTTCCATCCTCAAGCAGCCATGCTCTGGTGGGAGGCATAATAGGCGCGGGCATAGCGGGCGCAGGAACTCACGCAATAATCTTTGATGGGCTTACAAAGGTCGCAACAGGAATCATCGTCTCTCCAATCGTGGGTCTCATTGGCGCGTTTTTGCTTGCAACACTAATCATCACAATATTTGCAAAAAAGAAACCGGGCAAAGTAAACTCTGCTTTTGGCAAGCTGCAGCTTGTATCGTCTACTTATTTCTCGCTAACTCATGGCGCAAACGATGGACAAAAAACAATGGGAGTGATTGCGCTCATTTTGCTAACAGAAGGGGTGATCACAGAATTCGAAATACCATACTACGTCATACTGATGGCAGCACTCGCAATTAGCCTTGGCACGTTTTTTGGCGGATGGCGAATAGTGAAAACAATGGCAGTAAAAATAACCCAGCTAAAACCCTACCAGGGGTTTGCCGCAGAAACTGGCGGCGCAACAATTTTGGCAGTTCTGGCACAGGCTGGAATTCCCGCAAGCACAACTCATGCAATTTCGGGCGCCATTATGGGTGCAGGTGCAGTAAGACGTGCCTCTGCAGTTCGATGGGGAATAGGTAAAAGGATAGTCTGGGCTTGGATTATAACAATTCCAGCAAGCGCGGCAGTCTCGTATCTTGCAATGCTTTTGATTAAACTTTTTGTGTAAGTTATTTTCAAATTTCAAGCTAAGACATAAAATAAAACAAACCCCATATCAAACCGTGGTAACTAAATCGCCCAACTTTGATCTGGCGCTGACACACCTCCGTAATCGACAAAACATGGCTGCATACAACCAATTTACAACCATCGCGGAATCTCTCAAAAAGACTGATTCCATCAAGGCGGCTTTGTCCTATGTGCTTGCAGCAGAGTGCAAAATACAGCAAAGCAAAGACTCGTCAAGCGAAATAACCGAAGCCGGCAAACTCTATTTTGGCTTTGCAAAAAAGGAGAATAACTATAGTGTAAAGAACGCCTATCTGTGCGCCGCAAAGTGCTTTCTTCGAGCAGGAAGATACGATGACGCAAAAGCCGCGTTTGAAAAATCAAAAACCCTGAAAAGAAACACAGTCGTGGAGTCTCTGCGCCCAGTGATGATAGTGGATGACAGCAAGTCAATCATATTAAAAATTGAAAACTATCTTGCAAAACTTGGATACAAGGATACGCATTCGTTTACATCTGGAAAGGAAGCCATATCTGGATACAAAAAACTGCTCAAGACAAACCCCATAATTCTACTTGATATGGGTCTGCCTGACATCAGTGGGGATGTTGTGGCAAACAAGATCTTATCGGAAAAACCAGATGCGCAGATCATAGTGATAACTGCTGATGAAAAGTCAACAAAACGCGTCAAGGATACAATAAGTGTGGGCGTGCTCGCCTTTATTCAAAAGCCTTTCACAATCAAAGAACTAAAAGACGCGATAAATATTGCCGAGTCAGAAAATTCCTTGTCAAAGAAGTAGCAGCGACATATTTAGAATGTTCACGTCCTTAAAGTCGCATTTTGTTATTCTGTAATCTATGATGTCGTCGGAAAACTTTTCAACTATTCTTGATGTTGGGTTCTTTATTCCGCGATCGATTCGTGATATTATCAACATGTTCCATTCTCCGTCCATGTTTGCCACAAAGAGGTATTCTGGCATGGAAATCACATGCTCCCTGATCGACTCTTTTAAGGACTCGATTGATTTTGCTACCTTGAATTTTAAAAATAATGCCTCATGGTCATTGGATTCTGCGACATCGCTTAACACTGCTTTGTAGCCTTTGATAATTCCGCTTTTCTCAAGACGTTCTATTCTCTTTCGTATTGTCCTGTCTGATACGTCATGACCTGATTTTCTCAACTCTGTCGCAATATCCTTTGAGGGGGTGCGTGCGTTGCTGTTTAGTATCTCTATTATCTTCTGGTCGACCTTGTCCAAATTGGACCAGCTGTCATCACTCATACACTTCCAACAGAATCGGTGGCTTTTGAATATTTTGTGGTCTGATGAGAACGAATCAGTCAAAAGGGTCACACGTTGAATCTGACTACCGTCTGATTCACTTTAAAATGGCTCTGATTAAATCGGCAGATTAGTGGTCCAACTTTATCTGAATTGATGAGCCATCTCCTAATTGACCCATCTTTATCTTAGCTACAATCTGTCCTGGCGGTGTTGTGGCAGATGAAGTATTTGATGGATCACTGGCTCCAACAGAATTGATTGCTGATACGCGATAAGTGTAGGTGGTATTGGAAGACAGTCTAGTGTCTGAGTATACCGTTACAGTCTTTCCAGTGTTTGGAGATATGACGCTCCAAGTGGTACCATTATCATCCGATCTTTCGATCTCATATCCTGTAATCGGAGACCCACCGTTTGCTGTAGGCGCAGTCCATCTCAGGTTTATCTTTGAAGATGAGACTGCCTTTGCTGAAAGACTGGTGGGGGCATCTGGTGCAGTCTTGCTGCTTGGATTTACCCATTTTACCTTGTATGTGATGTCCCCTGACATGAACGTGTGCCATGACACTGTCTGTGTTGTCTCAGGAGCTATGCTTCCGGAATGTTCCAATCTCTGGGTGACGGTGACGTCTTGGTTTGGACCTACGCCGTTAACACAAAAACCCATCCAATATCCTGGAGCACTGGTGTCGTACCACGTGCTGCCTCCAAGCGAATTGCCTTGAGAGCTCTGACTTGGAGTGTGGATGGTAAATGTTATGGAATATGACTTATCGTTGTCAGTCTGTAAGACTATGTCGTGGTTCGTTATTGGATCATATGATTGGTTTCCATTGGTTACTGTCATCGAAGTAATTTGCCCATCGTATCTGTTGTCGCATGTTCCAGGAGCCTGACCCATGGCAAATACGCTGGATGTAGAAATACCGATAGATGCCAGCAGCATTGAGGCAAAAATCAGCATAATCGAATGCTTGTCCGGATGATTTGCACGCTTTGTTCCAAACAAAGACTATCAAAACATTGAGTGACGCACCACATATCTGGATATGCGTAGATTGTTCTGCGTATTTATCTGCAGATTGAACATGATCCTTAAAATAAAAAAAGTAACGCGTTAATGATTGTCTCTTAACATTACTAGGTGTAATTTTTCTAGAAGTTTCTTTGTTAAGTCATAACTATAATATTGACATATTATTGATGTGAATGAAATTTAGAATTAAAACTACCATGGCAATTCTGCTGTTGTTAGTGCCGATTTCGTTATCATTTGGCGAACAAAACGAAGGATCGCTTCAAATCGATATTAAATCATGGGGCGGCGAGCTGGCTGATTATCACGGAATCGTTTTGAAAATATATCCAGACTTTAGCCAAACTCCAACGGTCGTGCCGTTGCCTAGCAATCCGTACACCATGTCGCTGCCCTTGGATCATAGGTACAAAATCGAGGTTTATGTTAGCAGCATGTATGCCAATGTCGATTATGTGCGTCTTGTACCAGATAACCCAAAAGTCGAGATAAGCGTTCCAATACCTGGAAGCGTTCGGTTCACTGTCGTCAATACTGACGGGAATACTCCAATTGAAGGCGCGTCCGTATCTGTGCAATCCGATGATGGCACATACAGATATTGGACCAATAGCACTACTGATGAAAATGGCAACACAATCAGGTTTTGGTTGCAGCCAACCCTGCTGGAAACTGATTACTACATAGCTGGCGTGTCTGTAGGTGATGGACTGTCCACCACATTTTCCCCAATCACTATAGATCCTGGAAAATCTCAGGACATCAAAATCACCACGCCGTGGCCGAAAATTATTGATCATGCCATTGTAGTTTCCGTCTACAAGTCCCCAACTGAAAAAATTTCGGGACTTGGGCATAATTTTGCAGTTGAACTGTATGACAATGATCAGCACAAGCTGGCATCATCAGACGTATCCGACAAGGGAACTGCGTATTTTTCCAACCTTGAGGTGGGAAACTATGTGTTTCGTGTAGTGGACTTGGATCAACCGCAAAACAAAGAATGGGGGAGTGTAAGCGTGACATTGACTGGAAAGCAAGACTCGATACGGATTCTTACAAATTCCTACGAATCGCAGAACGTGAACACTAATCAGACCGTTTTCAATAATTACATAGATGACGTGCAGACAACTCCGCCGCAAATAATTACAAAAGAGCCTGCGGACAAACCGCAGGAAAATTCGGCTATCCCGTCGTGGATCAAAAACATGGCTGGATGGTGGTCTGATGACAAGATCTCAGATTCAGAATTTCTAAAGGCAATCGAATACCTAGTTCAACACAATATCATTGACATTCAAGACGTCCATTTCAATTAGCATGATTTTTCCACAGGCTAGGATGAGCACACAGTTTACCGTTCTATGGAGGCTGACACTGACGCAATCATTGCGCGATACTTAGGGATTCTTGCAATGATTCTGCCTCAACTGGTGCCTCTGCATCTACGAAATAGAAGCACGTTGAGTGAAACCTTTCTTTAGTCATAGTTCCACACTGTGTACAAATTTGACTTGTTATGTCTCTGCACTCTGAACAAACCGTGCACCTCGTAAGGCTCCCACCGCATTTTCTACAGCTTTCATCCGGCAATGTCTATCACCTGCTGCATATTGTTTTCTCGATGGCAAAGAGATGATTGGTTTCCGTACTGCATCAACAAATTAACGCCCGTCATGAATTGTTTTGAACATGCAATAAATAATAAACACTGCTCACCGATCACGACAGTTACATTCTATACTAAGAATCTTCTATGGTGATACTATTGCGGTCTTCCGAATATTTCAAATACAATTCATTTCCTTTTTCAGTCAGATTTATTAATTCAGAATCCTGATCATCGTTTTCCTTTCTAATTAATCCCATTAATTCTAACCATTCCAAATATGACAAGCATTTATCGTATGAAAGATGGGCTTTTAATGAAATTTTTGTCTTTTTTTCGTTTCCATCGTCGTGAAGAATAGTTATGATTCTCTTAACTACTTCGGTATCTATTCTTCTTGCAGCTGTGCGGGATTTTTGTCTTTTATTTTCTATCTTCACATCACATGGCTAATTTTAAAACAATAATAAAGTATTACGTATAACTTAGATGTAATCATCGTAGTGTGATTGAGTATCACTAAATGTGAATAATATGGTACGAACTTCTTAACTAATTCTTTTTATTTTCACAAAGACCTGATGTCGAGATTCTTTTTCAGAATACGCATTGTATTTTGTATGGTTGTGGGACACACCAATGCGGTTTTGGCAATTACCTTCTGATTCTTTTTTTCATCGTCAAGCGTGCATGCTAAATACAATAATGTTGCCGCAACGGACTTGGGGTTTCTGCCTGCACAGATCTCCTTATCTTCAATTTTGGACAAAATACTTAATGCCTTTCTTTTGGTTTTTTCGCTTACGTTTAGCTGATTTCCCAATTTGTTTACAAACTCTGCTAAATTGTGATTTGTTGGCTGTAAATTGAACATTGATAGCAGAGTGTTGTATGTGTGTGATACGCTCCTCTTTGGCGCATTGGCCGCTTTTGTTATCTCATCCAACGTCCTTGGCGTGCTGCTTTCCCTACATGCTGCGTATAGCGAGGCACAAGTTATGCTTAAAATGGTTCTGCCCCTTGTTATCCGACTCTCCACGGCCTTTCTGCAAATGTAGGCTGCCCTTTCTGCTATGGGGTTTGGGATGGAAAGCTTATCTTTTAAGGTGTCGAGGTTGACAAGAGCAGAGCGTAAGCTCTGACTGGTGGAGTCTGTCTTTCTTCTTTCATCCCACAATCTAAGTCTGCAAAATTCGTTTTTCATGTTTTTGGAAATTGTTTTACCTCTTGCGTCCCTGGCGACATCACTCATCACTGTCTGTAGGCCTCTGTCGTACATTATCAAAGATGTAGCTGAACCAATTCTTGTTTTATTGAGATGATCCTCTAAAACATTGAATTGTATCTCATCTGGGGCTTCTGTTTTTTCCACAAGGACCAACCCACATTGTCCGCACAATATTTCTCCTGTTGTCTCGTCTGTGATTGTGGCGTCTTTGGTGCAGTCTGTCGCGGTGTATCTTTTAGGGAACTGATAATGCATTTCATGTTAGGATGTATTGTTTTGTAGTTATGTATATGGATAAAAATAACCATAACAATTCTGTGTAAATAATAATGGAATCATCTGCTAGAAGATAATTACTAAACTTTCTATTTTGATAAAATTATTTTGGTTCGCAATAATTATTTTGCGATCTTGCTCTCTACTTGTATCTCGCATGATGTGAAATCTGAATGATATCTGGCAATTGCATTAAAGTATTTAGTTTCATGAGGACCTACGTTTGATATCATTCCTGAACCCGTGGCAAGAATCTCACCCTTATCGTCAAGCAACAATAATCTTAGAGAAATGATTTGATAGGGTGTGTCGCCGTTAGTGTATCTTCCAATCATTTCTACGTGGTTGAATCCTCGATTGCACTGAGTATTGCCGAATCCCTCTGCTCTTGGCTGCTCATTAACGATGGGGGCACTCAAAATTTTCTGATCTACTAGCTGCTGCAGAGCAGCAAGAAAATCGCTGTCACTCATCTTGTCCTCGATCCATTGCCTTGCTGCGTTTTTTACCCAATCAGGAAATATTGATTGTTTGACTGGATTTTCATGCGTATCTTGAGTCAAATTTGCAGACTTGTCGTAGAAATATGCTACTAAAGTAACGTTATCGGATGGGTTGACTGCCTTGAAATAATTTTTGTCTCCATCACCCCAATGCTCAAAAATATAATTTTCATAATCTGAAACGTGAACTGTGTATGCGACTCCTTTGGTGGCATTGTATGATGCTGGTGTAAACCCAGTATACGTCGTGCTTTCTCCAGATTTGATTTCAACCCACATCCCATCAATTGTTTTTTTGTCTAATCTCTGTGACTCTACAGCAATTGTCGTGTTATCCGAATCTGACTGTTCGCCATATGCTGGATAGAGTATTGCTATGATGCTAAAACATAAAATGTTGCAAATTATTTTGTACGTTTGCACGACTATCCCTGCGATTCTGCGTACATGCAATCTGTGCAAATCACATAATCTGAAGATTCGGTCTCATCCATCTCAAACAGATCCATTTCGTCTAATGGTGTCCAGCAACTGTCGCAAATTACACTGGATTCGATAGACATGACTAGAAACACTCCGACACACGCGTAAGAATTTTAGATTTCTGGATTGATCTTAATTGCACACGCGTCTCCTCCAAATATGTCGCTCTGTTCATTTTTGTTAGCTGTTGTTAGCCAACGCTTATCTGAATTAGCACAGAAATTTCTATAACAATTATAGCGACAATAACCATATTGTGAAGCCATAAAAAATTTCTAGAAGAATATTCGTACATTGATAAATAAAGCGAGATTAATCATTCTACATGAACATTCTTGCAATTGGAGCTCATCCAGATGATATTGAACTTGGATGCGGTGGAATGCTGATCAAAGCGGCAAGACAAGGGCACAACGTATTCATGTATTCGCTTACAAGAGGCGCGGCATCTGGAGATCCTAAGCAAAGGACCGCAGAATTAATGAAATCAGCCAAGTTTATTGGCGCAAAGAATTTGTGGATCGATGACTTTGAGGACACAAAACTCAACGTAAGCAATGAACTGATCAATCACATCGAACACTTCATCAACAGGGCTGACCCTGATCTGATTCTGACACATTCCCCAGGAGACGTTCATCATGATCACAAGGCAATAGCTTCGGCCACTCTGGAATCTGGAAGATTCATGGCAAACATACTTTCCTATGAGATACCTCTGACCAAAAACTTCACGCCGCAAGTCTATTATGATATTTCGGATGTTGTCGATGAAAAGGTCGAACTGATCAATATATTTTGGTCACAACATAGCAAATTGTATCTGAAATCTAACGCCATTAAGGGCCTGTCTGAATATCGAGCCCTTCAAAGTCGTCTTAATACTTCCATAAACTATGTTGAGGCGTTTGAGGTACACAAGCTTTGTCTTGGGCAAGAGTTCAAGTTGTTTAAGGTGCCTCGCGAGTCACTAGTTAAATATCAAAAAAACACTATAACTCCTAATGGCATACTGGAACTACTCTAATTTTTTTCCTCAGATGGGGATGAGAGAACATGAGCAGTCCGATTGATTATGTAGACAAAAATGTGTTTGGTTGGGGAAACAGAGGCTGGCTAGACATCGTCGATTTCATACTGGAAGTGTGCAAGACCGGTTCGCTAAAAACACACATAATGTATCGGTGCAATTTGAATTCCCGGCAGGTCGAACGTTACATGCAGTTTTTGCTGCGTTGTAGATTGGTAGAAAAAGTATCCTTGTCTCCAAATCGTGCTGTGTACACCACTACTGAACAAGGAAGAAAATACACTGGACGATACAAAGAGCTTGCCGAACTGTTCAACTGATGGCAAATTTTGTCTCCATGCTCAAATAATTTGTGCTGTTACGGCAAATTCGTCCTGATTTTTTATTAATTGCAAAGTGTCTGGGCCGTTGTTTGCAAGTGTGTCTATGATGGATAAATCCGGCACAAATGACTGTGCCAGATGTTGCTTGTATGTTCTGCATCGGTAATTTTGATATTCTAGTCTGATGTTGTTTTTTTCAAATAATTTTACGTCCATGTAGTTTTTCCCGCCTGCGCCAGAAACATATGTGTCTGCACCGACTGATTTGCATATGTTGACCAGTCTCTGGGTTGACTCGCCTTCCACTTTGATCTCTGACCCTTTAATTATCTTGGTCTTTAATCCAAGAAACTTGATCGTTTGTTTTATTGTTTCTAGATCAAGATCAAAAAGCATCTTCCATTCTTTTTGATAAATCGTCCTAAAATAGTCCTCATAAAGATGGAAGAATTTTGCATTCGCATACACGTGATGAATGTTTTTCCAGTGTAATTCTTTCCACGGCATGTCGTTGTTTATTTCAACTTCTGAATTTGGACGAAACTTGTGATCTTTGTTTATGGGAACTGTAATCCAAATCCAACCGTTTGGCGCAATTATTTTGTTTCTGTTGGTGAACCTCTTGTCGTACTGCACGTCGTCCATTATAACAAAGGTGTCTACCAAACTAAGCTTGTGGAAAAAACCCGCATATGGGAAGTACTGCGGTTGATGGATGGCTATCTTCAATCAAAATCTAATTTGTCTGTAAATGTAATAACCTGAACGTATGATTTTTAGATAATATTGTTCGCACCTAATCCTAAGTACGAAAGATGCGTACGCCATATTTGCATTGCTGTAGAAGGGATTTCATGATGCATGAAGATGATTCCGATGTGCTGTGTAAGCAGTACGTAAAATCATACCGAAGAATATCGCCTCCGTTTGAGATAGGCAATGGATGCATCTATGTGAAATTTGTACATCCATTAAAACTAAAAATCCGTACTGCGGACTAGCCCTCAAACGTACTAATTTTTTATTCCGCTGACATGTGTCGAGATTGCAATCTGACGACCTGTTTAATAACATGTTATTTCATTGACTTTAATTCGTTGAACAATAATCTACAATAATTTATAGGAACAAAATTCGTCTTGTTTTAAAAATTATCCAAAGAACAGTAGTGCGTTGAAAGTTAAAACTTGGACTGATAGAATTACGGACGAATCTAATCTGTGGCTTAACGCCATAAAAATGGAAGACGGGCAAGATTTCCACAAAGCTACTATTTTTTACATCGAAGATGCGGCAGAATGTCTAAAATCTAATTTGTACATTAGATCTGCACTAAGCTGCCTGTGTGCGGCAGAGTGCCTTAGCAAGACTGGCTACCTAGAGGATGCGCGCAGGCTATACTTGGAGGCGGCCAACGCCTATGAGAAAAACGCTGATCTGGTTATAGGAGAGTCCGTAAGGGAGTCGCTTTGGTCCCTGCAGGAGGCATATGAAAACTTCCTTCTGGCGTCTGATTATTATCGCGCGCAGCAGATTTTTGACAAATATCTGTCGTTGGCAAGAAAACTGAATCCATTTGGGGAGAATGAAACAATGGACGTTCTGCGAGCAAAAAAGAAATCGATAGAAAACATAAAGGCGCACATCAATCCCGCCCTCAAAAACTCCAACGAAATCTCTGCCGCAATAGATCAACTTACGCGCCTGAGTTCATCAGGAAGTGGAAAAATGGCGCCAAACGTTGCCTATGGCTCAATCGAACAAAAAGGGAAAGAAATCTGATGAAAAAAGTTTTACTGGTTAACTGGGACTGCTATCCTAACTGTGCATCTGGAGGAGTCTACACCTGGACAAAAACCCTGATTGATAACATGCAGGATTGGCAGTTCATAGTAGTCAACCAACTCTCAAATCCAAACTGTAATGGCACGTATAACATACCGCCAAACGTTATCCGGGTGATTGAAATGCCGATATTTGGATCCAACCGATATGAGGAATTCTATGATGACAAACAATCCATGCTGAAAAAGATTTTCTGCACAACTGACAACGTAATTAACCGTGAATTCATGCCTTTGTTTAAGGAATTCATAGACACCATTCTGTCAGATGACTGCAAACCCGCACATCTGTCTAAAATAATTTTTTCATTGCACAAGTTTCTGACCAAGCACGATTCAAAAAAGTGCTTTGAGCATCCGCTAACCTGGCAAATATTTCTAAAAAAAATCCTAGACGACTCGCTGTATAGACAAATGACCCTAAAAGAAGCGCTTACGGCATTTCAGCTCGTTCAAAGAAACCTGCAAATTCTGTCAATAAGCGTACCTCAAGTTGACGTCATACACTGCTCACTTGCATGGATTCCGTCTTTTATTGCAATTTTTGCCAAAATGGAAAACAACTGTCCAGTGATAATCACTGAGCACGGCGTGGCATTTAGGGAATTGCTGCTTTACTATAATGGCTACATGCATGACGAGCCGTCCAAAATATTCTGGAAAGTTTTCTCAAGAAACGTCGTCAAAACAATCTACTCCATTGCGGATCTGATAACGCCTGTGTGTCAGGCCAATGCAGTCTGGGAACGAATTCTTGGTGCAGACCCGACCAAAATTAAGGTAATATACAACGGGGTCGACACACACCGATTCAGGCCGTTGCCAGTCCCAAAGTCTTCCGAAAGGCCTACCGTCGTTTGTGTTGCACGCGTGGACGTCTTCAAAGACATAGTGTGCCTGATTCAGGCCATTAATTACGCCAAGGAAAGCATTCCGAATATTCAATGCCTAATTTATGGTGGATCCACCGATCTTGATTATTCCTGCAGATGCCTTGACACTGTAACGAGCCTTCATCTTGAAGACGCTGTCAAATTTATGGGCGGCACCAAGGAGCCTGAAAAAGCATACAATTCTGCAGACGTTGTCGTAATGAGCAGCATCACCGAAGGCTTTCCATTTGCTGTGATAGAGGCAATGGCTTGCGGTAAGGCAATCATAGCTTCTGATGTTGGAGGGGTGAGGGAAGCATTGCAGAAATGCGGGGTTCTTGTACGAAGTAGACGGCCGCATGAGCTTGCAAAGGCAATTGTCATGCTTCTAAACGACGAAAAGATGAGAACCGATCTTGGCGCTGCCGCAGTAAAAAGAGTCTCAGAAGAATTCACACTCGCAAAGTCAATAAACAAATTCCTAGATCAATACGAATCGTTCAACACTGCCGACAAACCTGATTATTCAAAAGTTGGTGTGATGCAATGAACAAAGTTTCAAAGGCATTAGTTACTGGAGGTGCCGGATTCATTGGAAGCCATATCGTGGACGAACTGATTAGCAGAGGAATTGAAACCTTTGTAATCGACAATCTGAGTACTGGTTCTCTGGAAAACCTTTCTCAGCATAAAGGCAAAAAACTTCACGTTTTGATTGGTGATGTAAGGGACACTGCCAATTTGCTAGGAGATGAGCAAATGGATGTCGTTTTTCATGAGGCTGCCATTGCAAGTGTACCTAAATCGGTTACCGATCCAATGCTGGTTCACGATGTCAATGTAAACATGACACTTGATCTAATGAATTACTGCGTACGTAAAAATGTGAAAAGATTCGTTTTTGCGTCATCCGCTGCGGTATACGGGGTAGTTGAGGACAAGGCAAGAGAGGAGTTTGTGTGCAGACCGTACTCGCCGTATGGGGCATCAAAACTATGCGTGGAAAACTATCTTAATGCGTACTATGAGACCTATGGGCTGCAAAGTGTAGCATTACGATACTTTAACGTCTACGGTCCAAGGCAGACAATAAATGATTACAGCGGCGTCATAACCGTTTTCATAAGAAATCTTCTGCTTGGCCAAACTCCAACCATACATGGTGATGGATCGCAGGTACGCGATTTCGTATTTGTAAAAGACATTGTACAGGCAAACATGCTGGCAATGGAATCGGCGAATGCAACCGGAACCATGTTCAATGTAGCATCGGGCAGCTCAGTGAGCATCAAGGAATTACTTGAAACATTGCAGAAAGTTACCAACACTGCTGATCTTGGATATCAATTTGGGCCTAGTAGGAAAGGCGATGTCAAGTTTGGCCGTGCGTCGATTGACAAAATACAAAATTACTTGGGATATGGTGCAAAGGTTTCACCTGAATATGGACTGAGTCAAACTGTGGACTTTCTTAAGACCAAGACAAAATCTGCACCATTGAGTGCGGCAAATGCATTTTGAGGTTAGATGGCTATGCTACTGTCTCACTCTGACAATTACAAAAGTTTGTCAAGGGAATCACGGATATTTGCACAAAAGACGGCGCGATCTATTGTGACAATTCAACAAGGCGTTAACAACCTTGCAGATATTGTTGTCTTGCTTGAAGTGCTAGGTTACAACAATGAACTTGTGACAAAAAACGGTTTTCAAAGTCTTCCTGATCTGGCCAAATATGTTTATGATTTTATAGATTTGTACTACAATGCAGAACAAGATAAGAAATCCATGGAATTGCTTGCGACTCCGATTCCAACTCCGACACAAAGGCTGGCCGAAGGACTAGGAATGATCTTCCCATGGCTTGGTTCGCTGGTGCTGTTGTTTCTAACTGGTGTTTCGTTGTGGATGGCCCTGTCCCTTCCAAAGGAACTCACTACTGCGTTCGTTGGCGGAGTGTTCCTGGGATTATTAATTACAGAGGGCTCGATGCAGATTTTCCAAAAGCTGTTTACTTTTTACTATAATCAAACCAACATAGGTGAGGTAAAGCGAATACTGAAGCGGAGCTACCTCACTGTATCGGTACTGCTACTGGTGGCATCCTTGGGGCTATTGGTTGCAGCCAAACTTGCAGATTTGCCGTACCAACTGGTGGGCGTTGCCATTATCAGCATGGTTACAGTATCCTTGCATCGTGCAAGCTACATGATAATTTACTCTTTGAAAAAAATAAAACACTTGATTGTGGGCTATGCCTCGGCTTTTGTGTCTATTGGGACGGTTTATTTTTTGGCTGAGGGTGCCATACCTGATAACACCGTGCGATATTTTGCATCCTTGGGAGTGGCCTTTTCAGTTCTGACCGTTTTCGCAGTTTTTCATCACCGTAAGATACTGGAAAAAAAATCCGTGTCTATAATAGCGGGAAACGTGCCTCATTTTTACAATCCGGTTTCGACAAGTGACAAGACACTCAGGTCGAGATTTCATGTCCAAATATGGGAAATGTTGCCTCACTCGGTCTTTGGCACTTTGTACTTTTCAACGCTTTTTACCGACAGACTGCTTTCTTGGATTTATCATCCAGATATCGTATCCGGTACTAGCGACCGATTGTTTGAGTTTAATTCGATGTATCATACGGGTGCAGATCTGGCGCTGCTTGTTATTTTATCGGCGTCTATGCTGCAATACGTCCTAATGTCGCCAATTTACATACGCCTAAACAACATGATAATTGATCTCAAGATCTCAGAATCTGACAAAATTGATCGTTTTCTGCAAAAACAATACGCGCAACTAGTTATCTTGTCCCTAGTGTTGTCTGCGACAACTGCTACAGTACTCTTTGTTTTCGCACCTCAAATAGCAGTGCATCTTGGAGGAACAGAAAAAACCGTAATGGTTCTGCGCTTGGCCTCAATTGGAAATGTTTTCATCTCAATGCATGCCGCAAATCTGATGTTCATAGCTTTCCTAAATAAAATAAAACCTCTTGTCTATATGTCGATTGTAGCCGTATCTATCATAGCTGTAGGCGGCGCAATTTTAGGCAAGTCTGGATATGAGAACATAACTATCGCATATCTCGCTTCGGCAGTATTCTCGTTTACTGTATCTACAGTATGTGTAAGAAAAATCATACGTAATGCTTCAAGTACATATTTTGCTAAATACGTCTAAAAATAATTTGGAATAAACGCATCTGAGTTCTGGACTACCTTGTCGTTTTTTGTTTTATCATACGTGGATATTGGAACATAAACTTCGTTCCAATATCTCATACAAACTAGCTTTCTGTAATCTCTAATCCTTATTTTCTCGTTTAGTAACACGTTACGAAAAATGATGTCTGGCTCATTTACTCCTGCTGTTGCACGAAGTGGGCACGTTGCAGAAAATCTGGGATTGATTTCAAAAATCTTGGGCTTGTCATCCATTAGCTTAGATTGTATGTTTATGGACCCGCGCGCCCCTATCTTAATTGCAACGTCCTCAGCACACTTGTTAATTGAATCATAATCGTCGATGAATGCCTTGTATGTTTGTCCGCCTTTCAAAGTTTTTCTCATGGATATGGATGACATGACATGCTTTCCTTCCCTGTCAACTGTAACTCCTGAGGTGAATTCGTTGTCTTCGCCATCCAGATATTCTTGTAGCATCGGGCGCCATCCTGCTTTTTGAATGCTGGATATGGCGTATTTCATTTCGTCATTGTTGTTTACCACATAGAAGTGGAGTGAGCCGTGCCCCTCACGTGGCTTGACAACTAGTGGAAACCCAAACTTGCGTATGAATGCCTCACGGTCTTCCGGCAGGGCGGATTCTGCACAAAAAATCTTCCTTTCCTTTAGGTATGTGTATGTGGTCCACTTGTCCGAGGCAATTCTTATTACTTTTTCTGGATTCGCGATGAGAACTGATTTTGTATCGTTCTCTATTTGCTCCTTTGCCGTTACCAGCGTCATCAATTCCTCGTCAGATCCGACAAATACTGCATCGATTTTGTTTTCATTACAAATCTTGATGACTCGGTCTACGTAATCCGGAGATGTGGGTCTTGGAATGAGCACTCCAACATCGGCTCGATACAAACCGGCAGCCTGAGCGTTGATGTCCGTAGTAAATATCCTGTATGTTACGGGGCTGGAGCGCTGAATGTTTGCAAGTCTTAAAGATTTGATTATGCCTTGAGCTATTATGCTTCCGGCTGCTGTTACTAGGACATTTGCATACTTCATAATTTACTGATCACGCTCTTAATTTATCTGCCTTGATAATAAAAAATTGTAACATAGTTCCAGTATAATCTTCTATCGTTTTTTTATAATTTGCTTCAAAAATTAAATATGTGACAAAACCGCTGATTTACGCAGCAACTTCTATTGTGTTGTTTCTACTGTCCATCCTGGCAGAATCTTCGCAGTCTGAGTCAATGACTAAAGTGACTGGAATTCTAATCCCTCTGTATACCTATCCCGGTACAACCTGGGACACAGTGGTTGCTGCAAAAAATGCGCATCCCTCAGTACCGGTTGCGGCGGTGATTAACCCACACAACGGACCTGGGAACGTCACTGACACAAACTACGTTTCCGGAATACAAAAACTGCAGTCATCAGGAGTCGTTGTGATGGGATATGTCTACACAAATTACACCGCAAGGGATCCGAGTCTGGTGATCAACGACATTGATTCTTACAAATCACGGTATCCTCAAATCAATGGGATATTTTTTGATGAAATGTCAAATGTTGTCGGAAACGAAGGCTATTATTGGAACTTGAGCAACTATGCGAAATCCGTTGGCTTTACCCTCACTGTTGGTAATGCCGGCGCTGATATTCCGCCAAGTTATGTGGGGAAGGTGGACAACATACTAATTTATGATAATTCAAACATCCCAAGTCTAAACTACCTTGGAGGCTGGCACATAGCCTATGACAAAAGCAATTTCTCATCGGTATCTTATGGAGTTGGGGCGCTGGACCAAGCCTATGTGAAAAATGCCGCTAATTATGTTGGATACATCTACATCTCAAATGGCTCTTTGCCAAATCCGTGGGACACACTGCCGCCGTATTTTGACGGTTTGGTTAGCTCAGTAGGTGATGCCTCGTCGGTGTCCATCAGATCGTCTGATCTTGCATCTGCGCCCATCTCTGGCCTTTGGAATGAGATCTACTCAAACAATGTCCTAGTCAGGAACGGTCTTACGCCTACACAGCATTGGCTTGTTTCTGATTTGCCATATCTTGTCTGTGCTGCGGATTACCAAAACTATGTGTTTGATCACTGGGAGAACATGTATGACAATAGGTGCGCAACAATCACTCCTGTGCAAAACATGACTTTTACTGCATACTACAAGGTGTACTCGACCCTAAATCTCCGCTCAGTCGATCTAAATGGCACGTCCATATCTGGAATATGGGTGGAAATCTACTCAAACGGGACAAAAATAACATCTGGATTCACGCCGCAGCCATATCAACTGTCATCTGATTCGCAGTATCTGGTATGTGTATCTGACTATCAAAACTATTTTTTTGATCACTGGGATGATCAAACCGTCAATAGGTGCAGAATCATAAACATTGTTGGCCCAAACATGACTGTCATCGCGCATTATAGAAACTGATATTGACAATACTTGCTGAATTCTCTTTTGCATTTTCTGGATTTGTCTGAAACTGAAGTTTGACTACATATCCGCATTACACAATTCTTTTATAGTGTAGAAATTCGGCGTCATGTTTTTACAATACAAATTTTTCAAATTTTGAAACTGAAGTTTGTGTACATATCTGAACTGCACACCCCTTTTATAATTAGAAGATTGTTCTAGTACAAGATGATAGAACAATCTTCGAAATACTATGCATTGGCTCTCATGTCACTGCTAGTTACAGCAACGCTACTACCATCTCTAACATCGCAACATGCATTTGCAGCAACAAGCACTGGTATAATGATCCCATTGTATACCTATCCTGGTACAACATGGGACACAGTGGTTGCTGCAAAAAATGCGCACCCATCAGTACCGATTGTGGCTATAATTAATCCAAATAACGGCCCCGGCGGAGCAAAAGATTCCAACTACGTTTCCGGAATACAAAAACTCCAGTCCGCAGGAATAGTCGTAATAGGATATGTGGCTACTGGCTACGGCTCAAGAAGCACTAGTACGGTGAACTCCGACATTGATACCTACAAATCATGGTATCCTCAACTTCAGGGGATATTCTTTGATGAGATGTCAAACGGCGGAGGAGACGAAACCTACTACGGAAATCTTAGCAACCATTCAAAATCAGTCGGGTTTGCATTTACTGTTGGAAATCCAGGAGCTGAAACTCAGTCCAGCTATATTGGAACTATGGATAACATCATCATCTATGAGACTGGGGGATTACCAAGCCTGAGCTTCCTCGGAGGCTGGCATACTGGCTACGACAAAAGCAACTTTTCATACCTATCCTATGGTGTTGGAACGTTGGATACATCTTTTGTACAAAGCTCAGCAAATTATGTATCGTACATGTACATAACGAACGATAATCTCTCAAACCCATGGGATTCTGTAACGCCATATTTCTCTGATCTGGCAGCAGCATTAGACACTGGAATAATTCCACCGCCGCCCCCACCACCGTCACCGACACAAACGGTTACGGTACAATCAACAGACCTAGCTGGCAACACACTTACTGGACTTTGGACAGAAATCTCTGCAGTCGGTATCTTAGTTGGCAGCGGTTACACGACATTTACATATGATGCAATATCTGGTACTCAATACCAAGTATGTGTAGCAGATTATGGAAACAATGTCTTTGATCACTGGGACGACGGTAGCACAAACAGTTGCAGGACAATAACACCGACACAGGCAACGACTTTGACTGCGTCCTATCAAACAGGCGCAATTCCACCACCGCCTCCACCACCGTCACCAACACAAACGGTTACGGTACAATCAACAGACCTAGCTGGCAACACACTTACTGGCCTTTGGACAGAAATATCTGCAGGCAGTACCTTGGTTAGCAGCGGTTACACGACAATGACGTATGATGCCACAACTGGCACTCAATACCAAGTATGTGTATCGAACTATCAAACCAATGTCTTTGATCACTGGGACGACGGTAGCACAAACAGTTGCAGGACAATAACACCAACACAGGCAACGACTTTGACTGCGTACTACAAAACATCTGTTGCAATCAAAGTGAAATCCAAAGACCTATCTGGCAACGCCATTACTGGCCTTTGGACAGAGATCTACTCTGGAACCAAACTAGTAAAGTCGGGTTACACCACTTTGTCGTACACAGGTAAGGCAAATACGCAATACAAGGTGTGCATGTCAAACTACCAAAACTACGTATTTGATCACTGGGGCGACGGTAGCACAAACAGCTGTAAAACAATAACGCCTACACAGGCAACAACGTTAACTGCATTTTACATGCGTTAACCATTACTTTTTTATTTTTTGTACGTGCTGCGCAAGATCAGACGCATTTTTCACAGCCAGCAGCTCGTCTTTAGTGACAAAGACATAGGCTGCATCGAACTTTTGGTATGCCTCCGTGTTTGAAAAGACAGTCAATACCATATCATCATGATCTATTCTGAATCCAAAGCATGGCTCATGGCCTCTTACAATCACTTTGGTCCCAGTTTCCATCAGGCGTTTTTTTGTTATGTTTTTCCCAAAATGCTTACCAAAGCCCCTTCTTGATTCAACCCAATCCATATTGTTCGGTATGTCTGATCTGGGATCATTCCACAACAGCTCTTCTAGAATGTCTTCACTTTTACATATGACTGCGTCTCGAAATCTAGCCTCGCCGATGGACGTGGGAACTCCACCGTGCACCAATAACAACTGGTTTTCAATGATCGTGACTTTGGGAAGCAGTCTGAACAACGACAACAATTTGTCATAGATGACAATTCCACGACTTCCGAAATAATTCTCTAATTCCTGAGGCAAGGTATGTGCCGAACAATGATACCTTTCCATCGCTTCGTGATTACCGCATAACAAAATGACAGAATCTGGGTATTCTCGTTTAAGATAGAACAATACTCGCAAAACTTGTATCGAATTACTTCCTCTGTTGATGTAGTCTCCAAGGAAAATCAACTTGTTATTTGAATTAGCCAAAAATTTCTGAAATGTGATCTCATGCATTATGGTGAGCAACGACTTGAGGTCTCCATGAAGATCCCCTACAATAACAAGGCTTTCGGGTATTTTCAGCTCTATCAAATCGCCGCTGACGGCTCCCCCTTGTATGTACTGTAAGTTTTTTTGATTTTGTAAAATCTTGATAGTTGAATCTATGTCCGACAGGAAATCGTCTGGGCGTACTTGAGGAACAAAATGTCTAGAGTAGTTCAATTATTTGTTCAACTGTAATCGGTGCCTGTTCGCTCGACAAACTCGTTTCATCTAACTCGACATGAGCCTGGGGCCTGAGTCTTTCTAAAATACGTGTTATCTCTACGCATCTTTTGCGAATTGTGATGGTAGTCAGATCTGACGCGATAGCTATCCTCAACTGCGTCGTATGTTCTCTAGTCTGCAACGCCGCCAAATAAAGCACCGCCGCCGCAATTGAAATGGGCTTTTTGCCAACCAGTGTTGAATCTGTGCCTACTTTGGACAGCATGTCTAGTGCCCTTCTCTCAGTCCTGCCGCTCAGTCCTGCTCGTTTCGAGATGCGCGACAGATGTGCTATGGGACTAGGAAGACCGACACTGAGGTTCATCTGCTTTAACAATAGCTTGTAGTATCGCAAAACATTTTTCTTGTTGATGCCTCCTATGAGATTTTCAATCTCGTCTACCGAACGTGGTATGTCAAGCTCTTTGCATGCAACGTATATCGAGGCTGCCGCAATTCCGCTAATTGATCTGCCTCTGATGAGCCCCTGTCCAAAGGCTTTTTTGTATATGTATGCAGCTCGCTCTGCAATCAGCGTTTTCATTCCCAATATCTCAGTTATTCTGCGAATCTCCCTTATCGCTTTGTTCAAGTTGCGTATCTTTGGATCATTGGAAAGCGTACGTCTGTCTAACCTTCTCATCTTATCAGTATAAAATCTGTCAATCCGTTTGCCGTTTGCATCGATGTTCTTCTCGCCAATAAACGACGGCAAAGACACATCGTACATCATGTGGTTTGTGTGCATCTCCGGCGCACTGTGGTGTTCGATGTTTCTCAATAATGAATTTGACTTGCCTGATACTTCTGACATGGGCGGCATGACGATCCCACACCTGTTACAGAGTTTTTCACCAGTGTCTGCATCAAAAATTAAAGATCCACTGCACACGCCGCATTTTGTTTGAATTATTATTTCTGAGTTTATTTTTTGCAACATAGACCAACTTCAACTATAACTCGTTTTAAAACACTTTGTCGGATATCTCTATAACTGTTTAAGTTAAAATTTGTATGAAAAATGTTATATGAAAAATTCGCGTAAAAAATATCACATAAAAATAAAAAACTTAATTTGATAACGCACTAAAAAATCTGATAGTGGGATGCGCACTTTTTTTTCTAATCTAACTTGATATCAATATCCCTTTTTGCCGTTTGATTTTGGAGTTACTAGATCGCTTATCTCTCCGTAGACTTGTAGGAAGTGCAGGCCCTTTTCGGTTATTCTGTATACTTGCGAGCCTTCTTCGTATTTCACAAGATCATTTTCCAACAAGAACGATAGATATTCCTTGACTTGGGTGTACGACAGGTATGCCTTGTACATTATTTTTGTCTTAGTCGCACCTATTCTAGCAGCTTCGAGAATCATTTCAACTATCTCGGTTCTACTGCGGTATTTCATAATTATCACACTAGAGATATTATTATAAAAAGAATTTGGTGGAATGTTATGGTATATTGTTCCATTTTCCTGCAACGATCACGATTGTTTTTCTAAAATATATCTAGAACGTTGTTCTGGTAATTTCTACGCAAATTCAGATAAACTTCAGACGATAGATGGGATTGTTGAAAGCGCATTTTTATTTAATTACACTTTCTTCTATTTTTTTCTTTCTCATCATCGGTAATCATCTGGTTGTCAGCCAAGCACAAATTCTGCCTCCTCCGACCCCGCTTCTTGTTGCCAAAAATGATTCTGCATCTACAAACGAAGATACTGCCGCGAAAATTCGCGTACTGGATAATGACAGCTATATTGGATTGGGCAAACCTGCTGTCATCTCAATTACAGCGCCTTCAAATGGCAACGCTGTGATAAACAGCGATAATACTATTACATACAATCCGACCAAAGATTGGTTTGGCGCAGCTTCTTTCAAGTATACTGTCTCTGACGGCATAGTGTCTGATACAGCCTCTGTCTCGGTATCTGTTGTTTCAGTAAATGATAATCCAAACGCTGTAAATGATTCTGCCACAACAGATGAGGACAATTCCGTTACAGTGAACGTACTTTCCAATGATTCCGACGTGGATGGAGACTCGCTAGTGATTAGTTCTGCAACTCCTGGCTCTAACGGTAGCACTGTAATCACTGCCGGTAATGCCGTCACATACACCCCAAATCCAAATTACAACGGGCAGGACTCGTTTTCATACACTGTCTCTGACGGACATGGCGGCCAAGGTACATCTAACGTGTTTATCACAATAAACCCTGTGGCAGATTTTGCCATCACTAAACTTCAGTCTGGACTAATCGCATTTGATCCACTGAACAACGAAACCAAGACAAGGCAGGAACTGGAGGCAAGCCAAAGCTACTGGCGCTATGGAGGAAGTGCGTTTTCATACTTTAATCCGCCTGCACCAACAGATCTCTTCAAAGATTCTCAGGGATTGCACTTGGGGGTGCAAACGCCTACAAACGGCACATATGCAGGATATTATGCGGTAGTGGCACCGTCTAACGCCACGTTATTCCATGCCAAAATATCCACCCCGGTACGAACCATCTCTGGAGACTTTTTCCAAAACGGTTTGTATGTGCAAACCTCCGATGGCAGAATCAACTATGTTACATGCGTGTCCATAACCAGCACTGCCGGAACAAGCTGGCACATTATTAGGACATTTGGAGATGTTACTCACGCAACGGACTTCGAGGTACTGTGGTCTGACCTTTCATCAAACCAACCGTTGACACGAGACTGTACAATAATCACAAACGGCAACAACTATCTCAAAGTGTACTTGGATGGAACCAAAGTCTACGAAAACAATATGATTGATCTACAAATGCCAGGACCATTCCTGTACTTCTTAGAGCCGCAGAACTCGCATGCACAAATGCTGTACGGTGTATACGATGACTACTATACTGCAAAGGGTGAAACAATCCGGGTAACTGACATTCCGCCGATTGCCTCTAGAATTGATGTGGTGGATTCATCAGGGAATGTGTTGGCAACTGCGCCAGTGTCAAACAGCACTGTGACATTGGATGTCGGAATGTATCACTTTCCGCTTGCTGCAAGCATCAAGGTGTACGGATCTGCTAATACGGAAATAATATCGAGCATTGCCAGTATCTTTGGAGGAGACACGTATGCAATTACTCAATGAAAATAAAATGACCGTGCATCAGCAAACTCCTCTGATACCAAAATGCTCCTTGTGTAAAAAAGTCATGGAGATATCTGAGGGGGACATTCTATATGGCACAGAGTGGTATCACAAGTCCTGCTGGGATGCTGTAGAGAAAGAACAAAGCCAACGGTCAATACCTGATGCCGACCTAATCCCGATTGCAAATTACGCATAAGTTGTGCTTTAAAAAACTAATATTGACGTATATTCACTAATTCCTAGTAATAGTTAATGTCTGACAAACTCCCAACCTCCGACTCATTCCATATTCCTTCAGAGCTAATGGAATTTGTCAAACGTGATACCTATTCATTGTTGATCAAGGGTAATGCCGGAACTGGCAAAACTACGCTCGCCTTGACCCTGTTGAGGGCCTTGAACATCAGGGAGGGCTTTCAGTACATCTCTACGAGAATATCCCCAAGTCAGCTGTATCTGTACTATCCTTGGCTAGAACAGTTCTTTGGAGCTAGAAAAAAATCACAGCTGCCAGATCTGATTGAAAATGACGTCGACGCCGATTCGCTGTCTTTTATCGATGCAAGATTAGACGAACCTGTTTCATTGTTTGAAAGACTCACAAATCAACTGATGGATAACAAATCCCCAATGATAATTGTTGACAGCTGGGACACCATAGGCTACTTTATGGATAAAGAAGCCCTGATGAACAATGCCAGAGTGTTGCAAACGTGGCGTGAAAGAGCAAAGGCAAAGATGATCCTGATAAGCGAGGATCTGTCCGCGCCGACATTCGACTTTATAGCTGATGGCATTATAGATCTTCGCCAAAGGCATCACAATGACAGGCTGCTGCGTGAAATATTCATATCAAAACTTCGCGGCGTGCGAATAAACAGGCCGTCATACGTGTATACTTTGGATCACAGCATCTTTCATAGCTACGAGCCATACAACCCGTCAGAATTTGCAATATCGCCCGATTCTAAGCCGATGCAAATGTCCTCAACAAGTAATCTGCTGAAAGGATCTTTCATCAAAAGCGGAAATGCCGACCTTGATCGCGTAATTGGCGGCGGATTCCCGCTTAACGGCATTGTGAACGTCGTCCTGGATTCTAATGTGAACGAGAAGACAATACTGGCTTTTCTGAGTCAATTCATCTCCAGTTTTCTATCGTATGGAAACTCTGTCTTGTATCAACGCTCTGATCAAACCAACCCTGAGTACGTTTCGAACTATCTCAAGGCATGTCTGCAGATAACCAAAAAACAATTGGACAAATTGTTCTTTTTGGTAGATCTGCAAAGAAAAACCGCGCCTGGCAAACGTGCCGAAAAGACTCATCTTTCGTTATATGACGCGACAAAAACAATAAAAAAGAAAAATCCTGGCAAGATGCTTCTCAGCGTCATATCTACAGAATCTCTGGGACAATACGGTGACGCAAACGACGAGGGAAAAGGCATCGATTTGCTGAATCTTCTCAAATCTATCAGCGACCTGACCATCGTTGTAAGTCATGGCCACAAAAGCGACATATCTCATTACATTTCCAGAAACTCGGACGTCAGCATGCGATTCCTTGAGATAAACGGGACCTTGTTCATGCAGTCAGAAATACCGTGGTCGCATCTGTGCGCTTTGATGGTAGACCGAAGCCACGGATACCCGCGCATCCTGTTTGATCCTGTTGTCTGATGATCATGTTTGCTGAAAATACACTGTTTGATAACTTGCCATGCTGTTGATCCTGTAAGATCATACCAGAACATTCTATCATACGATCTTATATTTTGTAATCATCTTTCATAAATTGGTTGATAACTGCAAGCAAAGAAATCAATATCAGTAAAACAAGATCTGACGACGAGGATTTTTTAGAAATATTGCAACATCGAAAACAAGTAGAGTTCATAAATATTGCCAGCCATGAAATGAAAGCCCCACTTCATACGATTCTAACTTTTTCTGAACTTTTGCAGAAAGACCCTGAAAAAAGCAGCGCATATGTGGAACCTATACTTAGAAATGCAAAAAGACTCCAGAGGCTTTCTCATAATCTTTTGGATCTTTCGCGCATCGAAAACCAATCAATTCGATTAAACAAAGAAAGTTTTGACCTGACCGAACTCATATCGTCAGTATCATATGACATGACCAAGGGCATCGACGGGAACTATCACAATATCGTCATAATGAGGCCCTCAAAACCGACTTTCATTACTGCCGACAAAGAAAGGCTGACCCAAGTCGTCTGTAATTTGTTGGGGAACGCAATCAAATTTACTGCAAACGGCATCATATCGATAACTGCCGAAAAACAAATCAAGAAAAACGTTATCGTAATATCAATAAAGGACAGTGGACTTGGCATCAACCCTGCAATAGAATCCGCACTGTTCTCAAAATTTGTTTCAACGTCTCATGATGGCCTGGGATTGGGGCTGTTTATCGCTAAAAGCATCATCGAAGCCCATGGTGGACACATCTGGGCTCAGAACAACATTGACTGCAATGGAGCAACGTTCAGTTTTACGCTTCCGTTATTTTGAAAATATATCTATATGTAAAATAAAGTAAATATTCAGAGACTGGTATGGATAAACAATGAAAAAAATTCTAGTCGTTGACGATGAAGCGGACATAACAATGTCGATCAAAAACGGTCTGCAAAGAAATGGATTTCAAGTGGATGCGTTCAACGACCCAGTAACCGCATTGGAAAATTACCGTGCTGACGCATATGATTTACTGCTCATTGACATCCGAATGCCCAAAATGAATGGATTTGAACTTTATCGAGAAATAAAAAAGAAAGGAGTAAATTCGAAAGTTTGTTTTTTCACAGCGTTTGAGGTTTATTATGATGAATTTAAAAAAGTGTTTCCGACACTTGATGTCAAGTGTTTTATCAGAAAACCGATTACTATCATGGACCTGACGGCGCACATAAATTCTGAGCTTGCAAGCTAGCGCTTAACTTTGGTATCTGCCGACTCTCTTACCATTTCTGAGAAAAAAGTTGGCAGGCTGTCGTACGAATCTGAATATACGTAAATGGTGCCAACCCCTGCTTGGGCGGACTCGTAAATCATTTTTCTCATTTCCAAGACCGTGAACACCTCTCCAAGTATTGCGCTCACCTGCTGGGGCTGCAGACTTGCATCTATGCTAATGTGGTGCGCCTTGGATGACTCAAACTCGTACATGTTGGCTACGTCCGCAAGTCCTTCTTTTAGATAGTTTGTTACGTGCGGGTAGTTGAATCCTGGGTTTATGTAGACGGCTCCTCCCAGGCTGTGCACATAGTCTGCGTACTGCTTGAATCTGTCAATGGTGTCAGAGGTTCCCTCGTTATCAAAAAATATGCCATCGGTAGGGATCTGCGGCTTTACCATGTAGTAGTCTATGTTCTCTTTACTTTGAAAAATATCGAAAATATAGCCTAGGGTATTGATATTCCGACTCTTTAACTCTGATATGATCCGTTGCCAGTCTGTCGACAACGGCTCATTACAAGGACCGCTACATGGATTGATGATTACGTACCTGATTGTTCCCGGGTACTCGTCTGCTGCCAAATAGATTGTTTCCCAGAATTGGCTGGTTGTCGCAAAATACGGCACTATGATTACTCCCATGTGGGTCATTGGATCGTTTGGCGGATTGGCAGGGCTTGAGTTTTTCATACTGTTCTTTAGATTATTCGAAGTTAGCGAAATTGTCTCTTTTAGGCTGATTTCCTTTCTGTCACCTGGTGCTGCAACAAACACCGGATATAACCACGATGACAAATCCGTCGCAAGAAATATTATTGATATTCCGGTGACTGTGACAAGAGAAAAATACTTGATTGTTTTTCTCATGCCCTACAATGACAAGATATCTTAAATGGGTAAATGAACAATTTACTATATTAGAAAAATCATTTTTAAATTATGCATATATAATAATTAATTAGATTCGACCGTACTGGAATTGCTACGGGAATTGACTATAGAACAATCTACCATATGATCTTATATAGAATAATCCGATAGAGAATTCGAGTAGAAAAATGTCCCAACAAGCCTATAGACCAATGCTTAACATATACGATTTAGTAGATCGTGTACTCGACAAGGGGCTAGTAATCGACGCAAACGTTTCCGTATCACTCGTAGGAATCGAAATACTTGTTGTACGCGCGAGAATAGTTGTATCCGGCGTGGATACGTTTCTCCGATATGCGTCTGCACTAGGATTAGCGGCTCCTCCAGGAATACAATCTGCTACAATGAAATAAGATTGGAGAATAACATTGGCAATCTGTCTAGTATGTGGTAAGTTTGAGGAAGCCGAGCTTAAGGCTGCACTGACCAAGGGGTGGGTCTTTGCAAAGTGTCCAGAGTGCCAACGAGGCATACCGCTCGATATTCTTGCAATGCATCTTTCTAGGTCTACCCATGAGCGATATTTTGAGGGATTCTGTGATAGGCACTGGTTCAAAGATAGCGGAATATGCGGATACTGCAAAATGCGACGTCAAGGGGTAAGCGACATTGTCACTTAACCAACAACTGACAAAAAAAGAACTAACGGTAATCGATCTTCTTGACCGGATTTTAGACAAGGGCGTTGTCATAAACGGCGACATTACAATTTCTATTGTTGGAGTTGATCTTCTCTCCTTGAAGATAAATCTGGTAATTGCGTCGTTGGAAACTGCAAAACGATACGGACTTAAGCTCCCTTGGGAACAATGGGAAAAAGACCGCAAGCAACTAGAAGTCAGACAAATGAAGAAAAAGTGAGTATGGCAAAAACACAGCTAGCTGAGATAGGCAAAGTAAACATCGATGCACAAAAGCTGCAGTCTGGGCTGGCAAAACTCGTGCTGACTCTTGTCGACTTGCTAAGACAAGTCCTTGAAAAGCAGGCTCAGAGGAGGCTGGAGCAAGGCACGCTGACTGACGAGGAGACAGAAAGACTTGGACTTGCGTTTATGCAGATAAAGCAGACTGTGGGAGACGTTGCAAGAAAATTCGATTTCAAGCCTGAAGATCTAAACCTGAACTTGGGATCTCTCATTCCGTCCGAAAGCCAAGCGTTGCGCCAAACATCTCTTGTTGATATAATAGACAAATTACTTGACAGGGGAACTGTGATCGGAGGGCAGGTAACCATATCTGTAGCCGACGTGGACCTAATCGCCCTGAATTTGCTGGCCTCGCTTTCCTCGGTGCGCGCCAAAAAGTCAAAACGTGTCAGAAAGCTGGTGCCGCAATGACTGATGGGCGATATGTCTACTGCATAATTGAGAATAACTCCTCTGCCGATCTTGGAAATATAGGACTGTATGATGGTTTGGTGTACCAAATACATTTCAAGGACATTAGTGCGCTGGTCAGCACAATACCGTTCAAAGAAATCCATCCAAGCGTAAATGAGATAAACTCGCATCAGCATGTTGTTGAGTCCTCAAGAGCAAAGTGGACTACGTTGCCTGTGCGATTTGGTACTGTGTTCAAGACTGATGATGGAGTAAAGCAATTCCTTACGCGCTCGTACAAAGAACTACAATCAAAGATTGCAAAATTTAAAGACAAAGAAGAATACGGTCTTAAGGTAATTATCGACAAAAATGATTTGCAAAAGCTTGATCTGAAAATATCTGAGAATAAAGAAATAAAAAAAATCAAAGAAGAACTTGAAAGCGCAGGCGAAGGGACGTCTTACTTTTTGAAAATGAAGATGGATGAGGCGATTCGAACCGAAATGCTAAAAAAAGTCGACGAGATTGGCGGTGACATACATGCGCAACTGTCAAAGGTCTCTGCTACCAGCTGCACATTACGATCCGAACTTGCGGAAATAATGCTAAACTCGTCTTACCTTATAGACAGAAATGAAAAAGAGAAATTTGATTCGCAGGTGCATAAAATCAAGAAAAAATATGAGCCGATTGGGATAACACTCCATGTTAGCGGGCCTTGGGCGCCGTATTCGTTTTGTTGAGGTGACTTGGTTGCTCATCACGTTTTTGGTACTGAAACTTTCCTTTGCGGGGATACTCAAAGAATGTAATCGGCTTATACTTGAACAGCAGCTACGGGAGCGCAACATGCAGCTAAAAGCAAGCCTAGCAAGGCTGGAAATCGATTATCACAAGGGCGTTATTGACATGGAGACATATGCAAAAAGGCAATCTGAGATTCTGCAAGAGCTTGAGAGCATGCCTGTCCAAAAGGACGCTGCTGGAGGGGACACATCGCTTGACCTTTAGTGTGGATGGCCTGGTAAAAGAACTCAATAGCCTGATGACGCTGGTGATGGATGCCGGTACTGCGAACAAGCATCTAACAAACAACCAAAAAATAACGGGGCTTGGCGTGTCTGCGAATATTTCTATAAAAGTTGGGCTTTTGGAATCGCTGAGCCAAAACTACGGCGAACTGGCAAACAAAGATCCGCTTGTGGATGTTTTTACAAACGATGACGGCATAAAACTGATAGCGCTAATGCCTGGAATAAAAAAAGAAGACGTCGAGATTAACATGCGTGAAGGATTTATCGAAGTAAAAATAAGAAAAGGCGATTCCTTGCTATATCGAAACATTCCGTGCAATGTACGTCCTGACAAAATCGTAGTCAAATCTGTTGCATACAATAACTCTGTTCTTGAAATCGTATTCAAAAAGGGAGACGAAATTGGTAGCTCCTGACGATGACCGTGCAGTCAAGCATGCGATGCTAGTGAGCAAAATTCGCAGTAACCTGGTGGCACAAGTGGAAAAGACAAGGAAAAACGCATTTGATGCCCGCCAGGACACGATTCACAAAAGAACCGAATCAATTGAGAAGGTCAGGACAAGTCTGCTTGAAACTACCAAGCTGATTCAAGCTAGGCACGAGGCAATCAGCAACAAAATAAATCAGGATGCGATTCACCGCGAAGTCAACATTAGGGTAAACAGGGGCCTTGAGGCACTTGAAAGATTCATCCAAGTTCTTCGTGAGAGTGATCTGGACGCAGACATGCTGGAAAAAGCAATCCACGATCCAATAATATCAAAATCAATAAAGTCCGAGGCAAGAAAGATCTTTGCTTCGGATTTCTTCAGATCAGTCCAAAGTCAGCTTGTAATGCAGACTGAATTTATCAATATAGCCGCACACGAGCTGAGAACTCCAATCATGCCAATCTTGGTAAACATTGAGCTGCTTGAACAAGACTTTGGCAAGGACAACGAAGAAATTAAAATAATTGCAAGAAATGCAAGAAGGCTGCAGCGCCTGACAGAAAACATCCTGAGCGTAACCAAGATCGAAAGCGGCTCTTTGAAGCTAAACAAAGAGTCTTTTGACGTAAATTCTGTCATATCTGATGTAATTAAAGAGGAAACCACTAGGCTAGAAAACAAAAAGATCCGGCTGGTCCATCACACAAAACTCGATAGCATCTACGTGTATGCGGATAAAGACCGAATTCTACAGGTAATCTATAATCTCATAAACAACGCCATGAAGTTCACCAAAGAAGGCGATATTACAATTACATCCGAAGTTGTTGACAATGAGTTGATTGTAAGCGTACAGGACAGGGGGGCTGGAATCGATCACGACATTTTGCCTCTTTTGTTCTTAAAGTTTTCAACAAAATCTAACAAAGGGACAGGTCTTGGGCTCTATATTTCTAAAAGCATTGTAGAGTCGCACGACGGTAGAATATGGGCAAAAAACAACACTGATGGGCCTGGTGCCGCCGTCGGCTTTTCACTGCCGTTGGAAAAGCCTACGTAAATCTGCTTTACATGATTCGTTAACTTGCAACTGATTTTAACGCTAGGTATATTCCAGCACTCTGCCAGTGCTGGCGTCGATTTTTATCTGCCTGATCTGCTCAAACAAAAAATCAACTCCGACAACGATGGTCCAGACATTGTTTTTTAATTCCATATTTTTTATTTCAACGCCAGAATTGTATTGCTCAAAAAACTTTCTTGCGATTTCGGCTGCCTTGAATGAGTCAATACTTGCGCTTATGCCGCTATCCTGCTTTATGATTTTCTTATTGGAATTAGTTCCGTCAGCCATTCAACCCTGATCATTTACTCTCATTAATCACTTAAGCATTGTGCGCGATTGTTATGTAAGATGAGGACACCCGTGGATTTCGTTTTTTTATTTTGAATTACTTGTTTTCTCTTGTAATTTATTTGTGAATTGCTCTAATCTATCGTTGGTAAAAAATACATAACAAAACATCTAGAAGATATTATAATTCCATGTTCTAGTTTGCTGAATTGATGTTCACACAATATGGCAATGGAAATAACTATCTCATATGAGAGGATCGACAGATCTATAAACAATGATCCTGAGAATTGCACAAATGCAAAAAATACCGCAGTGGTGGAAGGGTTTGGGCAAAGAACTCGAAGAAGACATTGAGACCGGCGAATTCAAACGTGAGCGTCGCTCTAGTTCAAGATACGAATGACTTGAGAATACGGCAAGCCTGTCTTCAAACTCGTCCGCAGTCTATTTTTTGATGAACGTTGCCTCTAACACTGAATTGTTTATAGTTGAGGATCTTATTGAAATCTGTTCTGCTTTGGCATTGCGCGGTATCTCTTTTTTAAAGAAATATCCGTTTTTAGCTATTTCTACTTCAACCATGTCGTCTTTTACATTAAAACGCGCATCTTCCTTCCTGATTCCTGGAAAGACGATGATTATTTTGAATGCGTTTTTGGCCTCAATTACATCCACTATGGGCTCAGTACCTGCAAACCTGTAAATCTGAATGTTGCCTGACCGTGCGCCCTCTAGCGTGCCAACTGTGTTTATTTTTACTGAAATGTCAAAGCATAGAAGCGTAATCTGATTGCTTGTGGATCCTGCAATGCCGTCTTGAGTCTGTGTCATTGGCATTCTTAGTCCGAGAAAGTCGACTAACAAATCATCTAACATCTGGGAATAACCGGCAAATAATGCCTATAAGACTAGTGTGTTTTTGTTATTGACGATTTTTCTGGTCTGTTCCGAGATTTCTGGAATCTTGCAGTATTGACGTACTGGAGTAATTCGCCTTATCTTAAAACACAATCTGATTTTGAAGCATCGCTTGCACAAAACGCTTCATTCAAAAGGACGGAAATTCTTTTTGGCTGATACGGCGTCTTGGAAAATGGAAGCGGCGTGCGTTTAACGCCAACTAGGTTCAGCAAAAAGACATTAAACCGTATAAGAATTGGACAAGTTCAAACGTGATCTTTTTTTTGCGATTTACGACTCGCCAATCTTTTTCACAAAGTCAGTAATCAACGAATCGTCAAAACTAACTGTTTTTTGTTCAATCGTATTTCGTATCTTCTGCCAGTCTGACCTGCTCATCTTTTTGGTATACAGCAGTCCTCCAGTTACAAGCATGTTTAGTACCATGGACATGCTCCACGACTTGTCCGTTTTTTCAATTAATCGTGCCTGAATTTTGCGTATTTTCACCTCGATTTCTTTTTCTAACGTTATGCTCTTCTTGCTTTTTGGAATTACTGGTGCGGTCAAGTCGGAATCACACCGCTGCCTTTAGACTGGATGGCCTAACGTGCAATTGTCTACACCATAACCGCATAATTCTACTCTGTAATGATTTCTCATAAGCCTTATCTAGGAATTGTATGTGACAATGTTCTGCCCGCTGCCTTGATAGCGATTTTGTTTTTAACAAATTCTCTCGAGCAACGACTCTTTATCTTCGTAGTATAGGCGCAAAACTGGATCCTCCTCAAGTGATCTTAGCAAATACAAGACTCCGCCGTCTTTGGTTTTTTTCATGTCTTTAATGCGATAAACTCTGTCGTATTCTTTCTTCGAGTCAACGATGCGCACTCTTTCTCCGCGACTGAACACTGACATATTTTCTGCCTAAAAAATAATCGTAAATTAGCTTTGTGTATGAATTACACTATACAATGTTCTGTTGTAAATCTGGCTGAGCTGACCGATGAATCCGATTTGATGGTTTTTCAATTTGTTCGAGCAAATACGGTGTGTGTCAAGCTGATGAACAAATGGGTCACGGTGAGAGACAAATTTGTCTGAAACTGAGACACGTCTGACATCTAATTTGGCTTGATGCTATCTGAATTGTCGCATGTGCAAATCTGAAGTTCTGTCTCAAAATCTGATTCATTCTCTTGAGCCGTCTTTATCTGAACAAAAAGTGTGGTCCCGAGTGAAGGAGTTGAACCTTCGACAACCCGGTTTCTGTGTATGCCTAGGTAGGCTGACTACGGTTAGCCGATGGCCAACCACTACAGCCGGAAGCTCTACCAGGCTGAGCT
>SCVO01000032.1 GCA_004322465.1 Candidatus Nitrosotenuis sp. | reverse complement strand
GATTCTAATACGAAATGAAAACCTGAAAAAAATTCTAGTTCTTGGTAGTGGGGCAATAAAGATCGGAGAAGCAGGCGAAAGTCGCAAAAACGACCGCTAATTCGACTACTCCGGCAGTCAATGCCTCAAGGCCATACGGGAAGACGGTTTGAAGAGCGTACTGATAAATCCAAACATCGCTACAATTCAAACCGATACTCGTTTTGCCGACAAAGTGTATTTGCTACCAGTCACTCCCGAGTATGTAGAATCCATAATTGAATCAGAGCGACCCGACAGCATAATGCTTGGGTATGGCGGCCAAACTGCACTCAACTGCGGTGTGAATCTTGGCGAGCAGGGCATACTGGCAAAATATGGGGTCAAGGTGCTTGGCACGCAAATTCCTGGAATCCAAAAAACAGAGGATCGGCAGCTGTTCAAGGACTCCATGAAAGAATGCGGGGTTCCAGTACTGAAAAGTAAAACCGTCAACACGTTTGATGATGCAAAAAATGCAGCCGAAGAACTTGGCTATCCAGTGATAATCCGAGTTGCCTATACCCTTGGTGGGAAAGGCGGAGGCGTTGCCTACAATGAATACGAGTTGCATGAGATTGTTGAACGCGGACTAAACGCGAGTCTTGTGAGGCAAGTGCTAATTGAAGAATATATCGGACACTGGAAACAAATTGAATACGAGGTAATGCAAGACTATGAGGGAAACAATGTCATCGTATGCAACATGGAAAACGTTCTTTCAATGCGAGTGCACACTGGCGACAACATTGTAGTTGCGCCCTCGCAAACAATTGATAATCGGGAATATCACATGCTGCGCTCTGCAGGACTGCGCGCAACAAAACATGTTGGAATCGTAGGTGAATGCAATATCCAGTTTGCACTGGAGCCGAACTCGGACAGGTACGTCGCAATTGAAATTAATCCGCGACTCTCAAGATCATCTGCGCTGGCAAGCAAGGCAACAGGATATCCACTTGCATACATGTCTGCAAAAATAGGGCTTGGACACTCGCTACCTGAACTCGTAAACCGCATCACAAAAACGACTACTGCGTGCTTTGAGCCATCTTTGGACTATATTGTGTGCAAGCACCCTCGGTGGGATTTTGCTAAATTTGAACTGGCAAATCGCAAGCTTGGGCCGACAATGAAGTCCGTAGGCGAGGTAATGGCAATTGGCAGAACATTTGAGGAGTCTCTGCAAAAGGCAATCCGAATGCTTGACATTGGCAACGACGGATTGGTCCTGAACCGAGCCAATGGGCAATCATACGATGTGGAGGACATTGAGAATCATCTTTTGAATCCAAATGATCATGTGCTGTACTATGTCGCAGCTGCCCTAAAAAAAGGACTCTCGGTTGAAAAAATCCAAAAGCTGTCGGCGATTGATCCGTGGTTCATTGAAAAAATAAGGACCATCGTCGATGCAGAACAGCAGCTAAAAGAAAAAACAATGAATTCGGAACTAATGGCAAAGGCAAAGCACTTTGGGTTCTCTGACAGACAAATAGGGCGCGCCATAAACAAAGATGAATTTGAAGTAAGAAAACTTAGAAAAGAACTTGGAGTAATTCCAATTGTAAAGCAAATTGACACACTTGCTGCAGAGTGGCCAGCAAAGACAAACTATCTTTACGTGACGTATGGGGGAACTGAAAATGACATCCAAATCAGCTCTGATCAGAGGGGCGTCGTTGTATTGGGTGCCGGACCGTACAGAATAGGAAGCAGTGTGGAGTTTGACTGGGGAACTGTCAACATGGTCTGGGGCTTGCAAGAAAACGGCGAACAAAACGTAATTGTTGTAAACTGTAACCCAGAAACCGTTTCAACGGATTATGACATTTGCAGCAGGTTGTACTTTGAAGAATTAACTCTTGAGAGAATTTTGGATATTGCGGATTTTGAAAACCCGAAGGGAATGGTAACGTCAGTTGGCGGCCAAACAGCAAATAATCTCACACCTAAACTTGCAAAAGCCGGAATCAAACTCTTGGGAACCTCTGCGGAAGACGTTGACATGGCGGAGGACCGCTCCAAATTCAGCAAAATTCTGGATAAGCTGCACATAAAGCAGCCCCTGTGGCAGGCGTTCTCGAGCTTTTCTGAAGCAAAGTCCTTTGCAACAAAGGTTGGCTATCCAGTTCTGGTAAGGCCGTCTTACGTGCTAAGCGGCGCTGCAATGAAGGTGGTGTGGTCGCAAGATGAATTGGCAAAATATGTTGGAGAGGCAACCACTCTTTCGCCTGATCACCCTGTGGTTATTACGAAATTCATGCTCAACTCGCTTGAGGTCGACGTCGACGGCGTCTCTGATGGAAAGAACGTCATAATTGGCGCAATCGTAGAGCACATTGATGCTGCAGGAGTGCATTCTGGTGACGCGATGATGGTTATTCCACCATGGCGTCTTAACAACAAACAAGTCGAGACCATAACTGATTATTCAAATAAAATCGCAAAGTCGTTTAACATCAAAGGACCGTTCAACCTGCAATTCCTAATTCACAATGATCAGGTCTACGTGATTGAGCTAAACATACGCGCATCTCGCTCAATGCCATTTGTCTCTAAACTCATAAAGACAAATCTTATCAGCCTTGCAGCGCGCGCCGTCATGGGAAAACCGCTCCCACACATTCCTTCCGACAAATGGAAGAAGACGCTAATTCATGGAATCAAGGTACCACAGTTTTCATTCATGCAGCTTGATGGGGCAGACATTGTGTTGGGAGTAGAAATGCAGTCAACTGGAGAGGCGGCGTGCTTTGGCGACAGCTTTTACGATGCGCTTGCTAAAGGATTGATTTCGGTTGGGTATAACTTGGCCAAACAAGGAACTGCACTAATTACAATTGGCGGTGCAGAAAACAAGGAAAAAATGCTGCAAACCATGGCAATTCTAAAACAGCTTGGATTTAAAATACTTGCAACGGAACACACTGCGGAATTTTTGTCTGAAAAGAACATCAGGGACGTTGAAATTGTCTATAAAATCAGCGAGCCGCACAGAAAGCCAAACATCGCAGATTTACTTTACGAGCGTAAAATCAACTTTATCATCAACATCCCATCAACCTCAACTCTGGAAAAGTACGTGGGAATGCTTTACGATGAATTCCAAATCCGACGAAAGGCAACCGAGCTTGGAATACCTGTTCTTACCACGACTGAACTTGCGGAATCCTTTGTGAAAACGTTAGAGTGGCTTCACACAAACGAAACTACCAAACGTGCTCTAGAGCCGTATGATCCGTTCTAAATTACTTGGGATAAAAGAGACTCATCACCGATTATCGTGCCGTCCAGCGTGGCAATTTTTGCAGACGCGAAATCTTTAACCCTCTCTATGATGGGGGAGATTGATTTTTTGTATGTTTTTTTCTTTGTCGCGTAAAAATATCTGTTAAACGACGGAACTATCGTTATTTCTATTTGGCCAGACGCTGACGGAAATAATTTTTCTTTTTCTGCCCTTAATGAAACCCATACTCTCTGCCCATTCAATACCGAGTCTTCTTCAAAAAACACAGGATGGACGTGCCCCATGATTATTTTATCCACATGGGAGAAATTTTCTGTTGGCATCGTATGCCCATGTGTGAGCAAAGCGTTTTCGATTACGATGCCTACTGAGCTGATTAGTGTTATTCCCTCTGGAACAAGTCTCTGTATGTTGGAATCGTGGTTCCCTGGAATCAACATGACGTCTGTCTTTTCCTGCAGTTTTTTTAAAAACAATGGAACTTCGTTCCATTCACTCTTTGATATGGTCTTTATGCTTGACTTTACATCGCCAAGTAAAATCAAGTCGTCTGCATTTTCAGAATCGATCAATGAAAGTAATTGCTCGATTGATTCGTTGATGCTGGTGTTTTTTCCAAGAAAAATTTGGTTTGATGCCATATTGCCTTCAAATCCGATGTGCAAATCTGTTGCTATTAGGTGACGTTTTTGACCTTCAAGCATGAGGGCTGGTTGGAAGGGAATTATCCTTGTTAGTACCACCAAAAATATACGGCTCGCTTGAGATTAAATTCTTGTGGAAAAAACAGAAAATAAAACAGATGTAATTGTTTCAGAAAAACGGGTAAAACTGCATCTGTTTGAGCCAAGCCACAGGCAAATCTGGACTGTGGTGGGGGTGGGAAAAGAGCACTGGATTTCTCCCGAGTTTGATTTTTGCTCATGTGAGGGATATTATTTTGGGAAACTGAAAGGCAAGAAATCGTGCTATCATCTGGCATCTGCAAATCTTGCTCAAAGTGAAAATAATGTTGAAATTGTAAAGTTCTCCGACGACGAATATTCTGATTTTCTATCTGGAATGATATCTGAACTGTAGGATTATTCGTTTCTGATTGAATCTCGCGAGTGACCCATGTTCATTATCATTTGTATCACTGCATCAATCGAATAATCAATACCGTGCTCGCTCTCCATGTGGTCTCGCAGCTTTTTAATCAAAGACACGCTTTTTTTGCCCTCTAAAACAAAATCACATTCAAAACCATACTCGGCGCATGCAAGTCTTATGGTCATTATTTGAAAATATGATCTTTTTGCTTATAACTTTTGTTTCACAATGTTAACTGTTTTATTGGAATTTTCAAAAATGGGAATTAGAGTGGAATTGTGGATATGTCGTCCTTTGAGACTCCTTTCCACAAGCCAATCATGCCGACTGGTTCTACTGGTTCGACTTTGGTAATTTTCTGAATTTTGATGTGATCTGGATTTGGCGGCATCCAAAGCATTGCCATGTAGTCACCTATCGCTCCTACCTTGTTTGGAACTGCAGAAAGTATTTTGTCTTTTGCAAATCCTTTTGCAACAAGTGCTTCCACTGATTTGGTTTGCAAATCCATTCTTCCGTGCGTGAAAAGATAAACGTCTTTTGTTGTGTCTATTTCTGACATGTATGTCTTGATTTGCAAAGGTAAATCAAGGTTTCCTAAAATTCTGGGCTCAAAAAAAGTTAAATTGGCATTAAAAAGACCGCTAAATGTGAAGATTGTAACTATTGGTAGCAGAATTTTTGTTACAAGTTTTCAGTTAGCTGGAGTTCAGGGAATCGTCGTTGATAATCCTTCTGAGGCATTCTCAGAAATTAAAAAACTGGCAGATGATCCAGACGTGGGTCTTGTTTTGATAAGCGATGATATTTCTGCGCCAATTACTACTGACTTGACAAAATTACGTGCGACAAAATCAAAACCACTAGTGTTTTCATTGCCTGCAACTGGCAGCGGCAAACAAGATGTAGATTACAGAAAAATGCTCAAGACAATTCTTGGCGTCTAGAGCCTATCGTATTTTCTAGAGTCGTCAGTAAAAGACAACTTGCTTGATTTTGGTCCCTGCATGTATGTTCCAATATATGCAATGCCGCCTGCGATTATGCCTACTGCGAAGACAAGTGCAAAACCGGTCACCGGAATTTCAACAGCATTCATGATTTCAGAGCTTGCAGTTTCATTTCCGATGGCAAAATCAACAAAGCCTGCACCGACTAGCCCTGCAAGCATCATGAGTATTATGGTTCCAGCCCCACCAACATTCATTCCAACAAACTGCATCCACGCAAGATGTTTTTTATTTCCTCTCACCTGACGATTCAAATTTGTCTCAAGATGATTGTAAAATATTGCCGTGATTGCAATCGCGACAACCAGTGTTATGTACATAAAATACCCAAAAAAGAACCATTTGGCAGGACCGTCAATCGACAGCGACAAGAACTGAATCAAGCTCACGTCTGCAAATATTGCCTGCATTAGGATCAACGCAACTGTAAGTCCGGTGATGATGGAGCCCTGAATTATTGCAGAAAGCACAAATCTGTTGCCCCAGACACTTGGGCGTTTTTTATCGGAAACCTCAAGGAACTTTCTTCTCTCCGTCTCCTTTTTTTCAATTTCCACGTAATTGTAAAACTTCTTCATTAATCTTGACTCTTCCTCATCATCAAACCTATCTGGCTCGTCCCATCGTGACATTACTAATATGAACTTGATTTTTGTATTAATTGATTTTATGTTCGAATCGAACACATTGTTTGAAAACTCTCCACAAATTTTTCAAATTCGTGAATGTAAATATAGCCAAAAATCTTGTAAAAAACACAATGAAAGCCGCATTTGTCACCGGTCCGTCAAAAGTTGAAGTCAATGACGTGCAAAAACCAGTGCTTGGATCGGGAGACATTTTGATCAAAATGAAATCTTGCGGGATTTGTGGCTCTGATGTTGAAAAAGTGTTTGGAAAATATGGACAACCTTCGATGCGACTTGGGCATGAACCTGCCGGAATAGTGTTAGACGTGGGCTCTGGCGTAACGGAATTTAGAAAAAGTGATCGAGTCTTTACACACCATCACGTGCCTTGTTATTCGTGCCATTTCTGCACACATGGAAATGAAACAATGTGTGCAAAATACTATGAGACTAACCTTGCTCCCTGTGGACTATCAGAAGAATACGTGGTTCCCGAATGGAACGTATTGCACGGCGGGGTCCTGAAAATTCCAGATACAATGTCATTTGATGAGGCCGCAATGATAGAGCCACTGGCATGCTGTGTTAGGGCATGGAACAAATTTCAATACAAAAAAGGCGATACGGCGGCAATCTTTGGAACTGGACCTACCGGCATAATGCACATGATGCTTGCACAAGCTCACGAGTTTAACAAGGTCTTTTGTTTTGATGTAAATGACTTTCGACTGAGTTTTGCCAAAACCTTTGGTGCAACAACCATGATGTCTGGGAACCCAAACTCAATTCCTCAATTACTGTCTGACACGCAAAACATGGGCGTTGATGTATCAATTGTGGCAACAGGAAGCCTTCGCGCCATATCTGACGCTATTTTGTGTACTAGAAAAGGCGGCACGATTGTTCTTTTTGGCGTTCCATCAAAGGGTGCTACGATGGACCTTGACATGAGCGTGATTTACTCTAAGGAAATAACGCTCGTTCCAAGCTATGCAGCGTCCGATCATGATACCAAGCAATCATTGGAACTAATCGCGTCTGGAAAGGTGGATGTGAAAAAACTAATCACACACAGATACAGTCTGTCTGAATCGCAAAAGGCGTTTGAGCACGCCCACACTGGCGAAAACGCGATGAAAATAATCATCACTACCTAGAAAAGATTAAGAAGGGTTCGAAATTTTTGAGAGTGAATAGAAATGGATTGGGGATTAAAAAACAGAATTGCAAGCATAATCAAGCCAACTAATAACAGAGGCGTAATGCTTGCCGTAGATCATGGTTATTTTTTAGGACCGACAGAAAAACTTGAAGCACCAAAGCGAACAATTAGTCCTTTACTAAAGTACTGTGACTCTTTGATGGTAACAAGAGGAATTGTTAGGACATCGGTTGATCCGAACTTTCCGGTTCCAATAGTGCTGCGTGTTTCTGGCGGCTCTAGCATAATTGGGGCAGATCTCTCAAATGAGGAAATCACGACAAGCGTAAAAGACGCAGTCAGAATTAACGCAAGCGCACTTGCAATGTCAATCTTTGTCGGCGCAAAATACGAACACGACTCTCTTGTCAATCTTGGACACTTGGTAAATGACGCAGAAGAATACGGACTACCAGTTCTGGCAGTAACTGCCGTAGGAAAGGAGCTTGAAAAACGAGATGCGAGATACCTTTCACTGTCCTGCAGAATCGCAGCAGAATTTGGCGCTCACATAGTCAAGACGTACTATTGTGAAAACTTTGAAAAAGTCGTAAACAGCTGTCCAGTACCTGTAATAATTGCAGGCGGACCAAAGATTCCAGAGCGCGACGCGTTGGCATTGACCTATAACGGAATCAGGGCAGGAGCTGCAGGAGTTGACATGGGAAGGAACATTTGGCAATCCCAATATCCAATCCCAATGATTCGTGCGGTGAGGGCAATAGTTCACTCTAACTATAACCTCAACCAAGCATACGAACTGTTCCAGAAACTCTGCAAGGAATATCCAGTAAAAAACAATCCATCCCAGGGATTCCCAGGAAAGATGCAACAAAAGCCGCAACAGAATCAGCAACGACCACAAAACAAGCCCCAACAAAACCAGCAACGCCCTCCACAAAAACCGCAGCAAAACCAGCAGCCTCAACAAAAACCGCAACAAAACCAACCA
>SCVO01000031.1 GCA_004322465.1 Candidatus Nitrosotenuis sp. | reverse complement strand
CGCTCACGCTTATATGGAAATTAGAACAATTTTTGTCATTGAGTTCTGAATCTGAGCCAAATGTATCCGGAACACTTGTTGATGATCACACGCTAGTTGGAAACAAGGAAATACAAAACAATCTTGAACAAAGAGGATACGGGGAAATACGACACGGCAAATTCTTTCTAAAACCGTTTGAATCTCTGTACTTTCTGTTCTACAACAAACTCTCGCTTACAAAGGGAAAAAAGAAGATAGCCTTTGACGACATGGTGCAAATTTGCAGTGATTTTGACAAGGATGCTCTGACAAAATTTTTGATATATCGCGACTTGCGTGTGCGAGGCTATGCTGTAAAGGATGGCTTTGGCTTTGGCTCTGACTTTCGTGTGTATGAGAGGGGGCAATTCGGAGAAAAAGGCGCAAAATATCTTGTATTTGGCTTGACTGAGGGAAAACAGGAAAAAATCGGGCAACTGCAAAAAAACATTGAAGAAATCACAAAAATGGGAAAGGAGCCAATACTTGCAGTCGTTGAGAGGCGCGGCGAGGTAATCTACTACAAGCTCTCATTGGTCAGGTTTGTGGAGAACACAAAAAACATCGATGCATCAAGCTTTGTCTCTAACTGATAGTGTCGATTGCCCACTGGGAATCGTATTTTAGAAGATTGTTTTGGTTTGCATATGCAAAGTCGTACACCTGAACGTATTTGGTTTCGTTATTCCAAAGATTTTCAAAGTCGCTGATCTTTATGTCGACTCGTGACTTGTTGTTCCACGACGTAAACACATCCACCGATTCAAAATTCCGATTTTCCGTATTGAATGTCTCGTTTGACGTCCCAGTGTATGCTACCATGTCGTTTTTTTCATCGCGAAATATTCCTATTTTCTCGGAGAACGTGCCGTCGACGTGCTCTGAATTTGGGATTGCGATTTTGATCAGTATTTTGTTTTTTTGAATCAAGTTTTGCAAAAGATCAAGTTTGCTGTTCTTAATCCCGCTTCCGTTTGCGACCTTGCTTTTTTTGTTAAATATTTTGCTTAGGACGTTTAGGTCTGCAGACTTGTATCTGTGTCCTGTGATGAGCCTGATTTTTCCGTCATTTTGGACAAAATTCTGCAATCCTAGCGATAAGGTGGAGATGCTTTTCAGTGTGACATATTCTACTGCCCTGTCGTATTCGATAGAATTGCTAAGACATGGAATGAAAAAATCTGTAACTAAATCGTCTCTATCCGTTCTATACTGCTGTTTTAGTGTGAGATTTTTTAGTCCCAATAATACATGTCCGATTTTATGTTATTTAAAGAAAAATATCTTTTGTCAAAACGAAAAAACCTGCAATAGTGGATCTGTTTTTCATAATGTGAGCAAAAATAGAAAAATCACGCGGTGACTTTTCTTCTGTTTAATGCCAAGGCGAGACCGACTGCAGTCATTGATACTATTGTTGCCATGAGAAATATCGAATCATATGCCTCCGTCGTGGGAAACCTGCCCGGAATGCCTTCAACCGTCGCCTGATGCATTTGCTGATACATTGCTGCAAGCGATGGCCCTATTGACTGTCCGACAAGATTGAGAAGCAACGTCATGCCAAGCGCCACTCCTGTAAATTCGATGGGAGCTGACAGCAACACTATGTTGAATCCTCCCACAAACGCAAAAGAAAGCCCCGCCGAAATTATTGCGAGCGTTATTCCAATCATGTATTCAGTAGAATGAAACAAGAGAAGACTGACAAATCCAATTGTACTGACTATGGTTCCAATTGCTGTGAGCCGTGTGTTGCCTATTCTGTTTAGGACAAAGCCAGACATCACGGTACCTGTGAGCAAAATAATCATGAACGGGAGCTGTACTGCCGCAACAACAATTGCATCCCCGCCAAACCCAAGTGGTTGGGGGCTGCGTATCAAGACTGGTATTGTCTGATACACCATAAACGTACAAAGGCCCACGATCAAAAGAATCAGAGTAGCTGGAAGGAGCCTTTTGTGCGTCATCAGGTGCAGATCGACCAACGGGAATTTTGCTCTTTTTTCTATTATGATGAACAATCCCAACGAAATTGCTGCCATGACAAACAGACCTGTGAATTCTACGCTTGATTCCACACCATGTTCAAGATAAGAAATTCCGACAAGAAATGAAACTACTGTAACAGCTAGCGCTGTAGCTCCCTTTAGATCTACTTCTGGCTTGACTTCCAATGTCGGCTGGACCTTGACGTGGATGAACCGAAATATCACTAGTGCCAAAATGACTGATACTGGCAATATTGAAAAAAACGTCGCATGCCATCCGTAATTTTGAATTATGTTGGCGCCAACGAGTAATCCTATCACAGCTCCTCCGGAAAATGTTGAGCTAAACAGAGTTTGCCCGATTGCAAGTTTTTTCTCAGGCAAAACTTCTCTGATTATTCCAAAAGCTATGGGGAACATCGAAATTCCTATGCCTTGGGCTATTCTTGCCGCAAGCATGAACCATAGGCTGTTGGCAAATCCTCCTACCAAAATGCCGGCTGAATACACGGCCATTACTATTAGTAGCATTCTTTTCTTGCCATAAACGTCTGACAGTTTGCCTACGATTGGAGTAGCTACCGCTCCGGCAATCAAATAAGATGAAAGTATCCAAGAAGACGTATTGTACGTGATGTTAAAGTCTTTAATGAAATCGGGAATGGCAGGCAGAATCATTGTTTCTGCGTACATTGCAATCAGACCCAAACAGCTTAGTATGACGAGTGTCATCCATGCCGAGCGGCTGATTTTCTCATTTTCCATACTGTCCGCATATCCTCATTTTTAATATCCCTATGGGCTAAGTTTTGCACTGCCATATGGTTCAAAATTATTTTGGCACACTATGATCTTTAAACTTCGATTCCTTTCTTTGAATACTTGACGGGAAACTCGATCAGGATTATTTCAGAATCCTTTGCAGCCACAATTGAAATTTCTCTTTCCTCCTGTATTGTGGCAGAATCTTGCTTTTCTAGATTGTTCTTGTTTGCTGTTATTTGCCCGTCAATTACAAACAAGTAGGCCTGTCTGTTCTGTAGTGTGTGGGTTAGTGTTGTGCCTTTTGTCAAATTTGATATGTAGAACCATGCGTCTTGATGTATTGAAATGGAATCTTTGTCCTGCGCATTTTCCGGACTGACAATTCCAAGCAACTTGTCCTGTCTTTGTTCTTTTGTGAACTTGTGTTGTTCCCACGATGGCTTCAGATCGTTTTTGTTTGGATAAATCCACATTTGGAGCAGCTTGAGCGGTTTTTCTTTGGAATGGTTGTACTCTGAATGAAAAACGCCAGTACCTGCAGTCATCCTCTGGACCTCTCCCGGTTCAACCACTCCTATGTTTCCCATACTGTCTTTGTGTTCCAGTGTGCCGTCTATGACATACGTCACAATTTCCATGTTGTTGTGGGGGTGAAATCCAAATCCCATGCCTGCCTCAATCGTATCGTCGTTGAATACTCGCAATGGCCCAAAGTCGATTTTTTGCGGATCGTAATGCTCGCCAAACGAAAAGTGATGAAAGCTAGTAAGCCAGTCTAGTTTTGTCTTAAAGTTCTGGCTGTTTGGAATTGTTTTGATCATCCAATCTATCTGCTACGTAGATAAATAAAAAATGCTCCCGCCGGGATTTGTCAATTTAGTTCAACACTCTGTCCGTCAAACTATGGGCCCAAAGGGCTTCGATATTCTTAGGGCATTGAAACCTTACCAAAAACGGCAGAAAGCCATCGGTTGGCTTACAATACACCTGCTTTATTTTTTGCAGAAGGCAAAACACTATCGTGGGAAGTAAAACATCACAATAACTCCAATTAATACAACAACAGAGCCGATGATTTCGAATTTGTCTGGCTTTTTCTTGTCTATCCAATACCCCCACATTATTGACGCAATAACGAATATTCCCCCATATGCTGCATAGACTCTGCCAAAATTTGCTGGCTGAAAAGTAGGTATGATTCCATATGAAAAAAGAATCAGAGCCCCAATCAAACCAAAAATCTTTCCCTTGTGTCCCCTCAGCCACCTCCATATCAGGTATCCTCCTCCGATCTCCAAAAGTGCCGCAAAAAAGAACAGCGCCAGTGTGGCGATTATTTCGACCAGACCGTTTCTCCCTTCCTTGGGACGTAGAAGATTATCACGACTCCAATTACTGCGATTATTGTTCCAATTACATCATATGTGTCTGGAAACGTTCCGTCAATCAACCACCCCCACAAAATCGACATTACGATAAAGACCCCACCATAGGCTGCATAGATCCTGTGAAAGTGTGCTTTTTGAAATGTGGGTACAATGCCATACAAAAACAAGACAAATCCACCCAAGACTCCAAACCACCACCCAAAGTCATTTCTTAGCCACATCCATACAAGATAGCCGCCACCGATTTCGCACAGACCTGCAAGAAAAAACAACAGAAGCGATGGCAATACCTTGGAAGCATTCATTCAGATTTCAGTTGATTTGTCTTTTAGTTTAATGTTCTGAACTCAAGGTAATTCCTTTGCACGTTGTTCTGCAGACTCACCTTCCTCAGAGATTGTCTTTGTTTTTTCTTCCACACGGGCCGTTTCATTTTGTTCAGAATGTGGCTCTTTTCCACTTAGGACATCTTGAGCTTCCTTTGCTACTTGTTCTGCGCTTTCTTGTCCAGTTTCATTTTTTTCTACATCTGAGAGCTTGAAATGTACAAATATTGCCAGTCCGCCAGTAATTACAGCCGCGCAGATTCCTGCAACTATTATTACTTTTGCAGATTTTTTCATAGTGTTTTGACACCATTTTATTTATTAAAAGATTCGATCCCCCTCAATTGGTTTTGGAAAACCTTAACCGGCGGCAGAAAGCTGACGGTGAGATTGCAATACCACTACCAAATTTTTTGCAAGAGGAATAAAAGCAGTTTTAGGATATCAATGAGTCAATCGTCCTTTAATCTAGAAATTAGAACGGGATCTGCCATATGATTTTCTTATTATAAAATAAAGAACGCCTATTCCTATCCACGAAAACCCAATAATCCACGAAATTGGATTTAGAAAGTACAGCAAGGAAACGCATGAGATCAGTCCGAAAAGAGGTAAAACGGCGATAATGAATCGTTGCTTTTTGCGCTCACGTAAAATCAAAATCACTGCACAGAGATTAACCATCGCATATGCTGACAATGAGCCAAAATTTGTGACATTTGCAGTCTCCCTTAGTCCACCAAAAATTGGCAGTATGGCCATCGCGATTCCGGTAATCAATATGGAAATGTATGGTGTTGAAAACTTTTTGTGCATCTTGCTAAGAAATTGTGGCAGGAGATTGTCCCTTGCCATTGCAAAAGAAACTCTTGACACACCAATCACAGTTGTCAATAATACGCTTACCGTAGCTACAATTGCCGCAAAGCTGACAAGGAGTTTCAGCCAGTATATTTTGATGCCATAATCTACTGCATCGGTAAGCGGAGAGCCAGAATTGGCAAGTTTCTGGTACGGTATCAATCCAACAGAAACAATCCCCACAAGAACGTATACTATGGATGAAAGAATCAAGGCGAGAATTATGGAACGCGGAATGTTGTGTTTGGGGTCTTTGATTTCCTCGGCAGCCGTGGCAGGCCTTCCAAAACCAGTATATGCAAAAAATATCAAAGCAGCTGAGCTTAGCACTCCTGTGATGCCGTTTGGCATAAACGGTTCATAAAATGACAGATTCAAATGGGAAAACCCGATTGCGATGAACAAGGCAAGTGCAGATAATTTTAACAAAACAAGCACTGCATTGAATATGCTTGATTGTCTTATTCCAAAGATGTTAATTGTCATCAATATCAAAACACTTGATACTGCAATTGGGATAATTGGGATTTGAGGAAAAAGTGAAACGACGTAGCTTGCCAAACCGAGGCTCACCGTGGCTCCCGCCACCACATTTGCAAACAACCACAACCATCCTGTGATGAACCCAGCAAAATGTGAAACAACATGTTTTGCATAGACATATGGGCCTCCCTCCTCGGCAAATTTTGAAGAAAGCCTCACAAAACTGTATGCTGTAAACGATGAAACAATGCCAGCTATAATTATGGAGAGAATAACCGCGGGGCCTGCAAGACCTGATGCCACACCAGAAATCACGAATATTCCCGCACCGATTATTGCGCCTATTGCGAGCGCAGTAGCATCAAAAAGACTCAGAGTTCTTTTCAGATGTGGTGGTTCTGACATTATTTCACAACAAGCACTGGAATCTTGGATTTATGAACAACACCGTTTGCCACGCTACCTAGAAACAATTCTTTTATTCCACCAAGGCCCCTTGATGACATAACTATCAGATCAAATTTCTTTCGGGTAGCAAAATCAACAATGTCCACGGTAATAACATCGCCACGGATTATTTTTCCAGTAAAGACAACTCCGTTTTTGGCAGCTGACGTCTTTGCTTTTTCCATGAATTTTTTTCCTTGCTCGATCATCTGAGCTCGATACGGGCCAAGTGCCTTAGGTCCTCCAGTTGCAATAAAGATTGGAATGTTGTACAATCCGGTTATTGTTGCACCAAACTGTCTTGCAAGGTAAATTGCTTGATTTAGTGCATGAAAAGAATTTTTTGAGCCATCTAATGGAACAAGAATCTTTTTTATTTTTCTCAACACGAGAATAACACATCTATCCAATTTATGCACTATGAATCATTCCTGCCTACGCATAATTGGAATGAAAAAGTGCAAAACCTCAAGTCAGAATGTCAGCACCCTGTCAGACTCTACTACCAATTTCAGCATGTCTTTCATTGTGGATATTGGGCATACTTCAAATTGCATATCTCTTGATTTTATGCAAGTGCCGCAGGCAAGCATAGTGCCATTAAGTTGGCTGAATTTTTCCAGCTGTTCTTTTACGTTGAACCTTTCACTACGAATATTTTCTATCTCGACACCCTGTCCTAGCAGAAAAATCTTGACACTATGATCTTCTAGTATCGCGGTGTTTGCAAACCGCAGAGCGTTCCAGACAGTTTCAGAGTCAGAATATGTGAGTATTATTCCTATTTTCATTTGATTCAAATTCTTTTGCGTGGATAAATACTTTCAAGCATCTAGATGTCAGGCTTAAGTCTTTTTCGGTCCACACCGTAGTCAGCAAAGTTGACGGCCCATCAACTGTGGGGTTATTGATATAACAAAAGATATTTAAATATTAGAATATTCTAATATGTCATTATGAAGGAAATATATAAAATCCATGCAGAAATGTGTAAAGTGTTTTCAAATCCCACAAGATTAGAAATATTGAATCTTTTGAGAGATAAAGAATTGTCCGTAACAGAATTGATAGCAAAAACAAAATTGAGTCAGGCCAATATTTCTCAGCATTTATCAGTCATGAAGTCAAAGGGTATTGTGATGTCGAATAGAAAGGGCAAGAATATCTATTACAAACTTACAAATCCAAAAATCATTAAGGCGTTTGACATAATAAAAGAAGTTTTAGCTGAAAAATTAAAGGAAAACAGAAAGATCATTAGAATTATGAGGTAAAATATGAAAAAAATAATAATTTTTTTGATGGCGGGTTTATTGTTGAATTTGGGTTCAGTTAACGCAATCACGCAACAAGAAATCAACGAAGCTAAAAGCCTGATTGATTCAAAAGCGAACTGCAAAAGTTTATCGGACTCTCAGTTAGAAATTATCGGCGAATATTATGTGGAGCAAATGCATCCCGGTGAAGCCCATGATCTTATGCACCAAATGATTGGTCTTAAGGAGGGCTCTGAGGCTGAAAAACAGTTCCACATCAATATGGTAAGAACAATGTATTGTGACGAAGGTGGAATGATGGGTGGACAAAGTGGTGGAATGATGGGTGGACAAAGTGGTGGAATGATGGGTGGACAAAGTGGTGGAATGATGGGTGGACAAAGTGGTGGAATGATGGGTGGACAAAGT
>SCVO01000002.1 GCA_004322465.1 Candidatus Nitrosotenuis sp. | reverse complement strand
AATGATTGACACAATAGAGGTAAAGCGCCTAGATGACAAAAAAACCGTATATAGAGAATTGGTGTTATTCAGAGTCAAAGTATCAAAGGCGTCAGACACCATGGAAATAAACAACATTGCAAATGCATTTGGGGCAAAAATCCACGATGCGAGAAAGGACTCCATCATGCTTGAGCTAACTGCCACGCCTGATCAAATAGAGAACCTTCAGGAATTGTTATCCAAATACGAAATTTTGGACATGGCAAAAACCGGGGTCGCGGCATTACAGAGGGGCGGAGATTGAGAGTTAGAATATTTGACACCACATTACGGGACGGAGAGCAGACACCTGGTGTCGCATTGTCACCTGAGAAAAAACTCGAAATTGCAAAAAAGCTAGACAATCTTGGTGTGGATGCAATTGAGGCGGGATTTCCAGTAATATCTGAAGGAGAACAACAGGCGATTAGACTAATAACAAAGGCGAATCTTTCTGCAGAGATTTGCGGCCTTGCGCGAACCACAAAAAAGGACATAGATGCCGCAATAGACTGTGGTCTAAACTACATCCATACGTTCATCGCAACATCTGATATTCACTTGCAATACAAACTAAAAATGACTAGAGACGAGGCATTAGCTAAAGCAATTGAGGCAGTTGAATACGGAAAATCTCATGGATTGCAAGTCGAGTTTTCAGCAGAAGACGCAACAAGATCCGACCGAGAATTCCTAAAGCGCGTATTCGCCGAAGTGGCAAAGGCGGGCGCGGACAGAATAGACATTCCGGACACCGTTGGATACTCTACACCGCAGTACATTGCAGAAATTACAAAGGATGCAATCGCAGCGTCACATTTGCCAATCAGCGTTCACTGTCACAATGACTTTGGATTGGCAGTTGCAAACGCCATATCTGGAATTCAAGCCGGCGCACAATGTGCACACGTTACGATTAATGGGATTGGAGAGCGAGCGGGAAACGCATCGCTAGAGGAATTTGTCATGGCATTACAATGCTTGCCATTTGGACATGGACAAAAATGGGAGACTGGAATCAATACCAAATTACTATACGAGACTTCCAAGTTTGTCTCGAATCTAGTTGGAATCAAGGTTCAGCCAAACAAGGCAATTGTTGGCGAAAATGCATTTGGCCACGAATCCGGCATTCACACGCATGGAATTTTGAATAATCCGCTCACATACGAGCCAATCAGCCCTGAGTTGGTTGGCAGAACCCGATGGCTTCAAGTAGGAAAGCACGCCGGCGTCCACGGAGTGGCAGCAATGCTTGAAGAATACGGAGTAAAGGCAAGTGAGAATCAGTTAAAGCTAATCTTGGACAAGGTAAAGGCAATAGGTGATCAGGGAAAGCAGGTGACCGAAGTTGAGTTGTTATCTATAGCGAACGAACTATTGTCTGAGCACCCGATAAAAAGAATAGTTCAACTAACCGGATTTTCAGTCTCTACTGGAATTGGCACAATGCCGTATGCGTTTGTCAAGCTAAACATTGATGGCACTGATTACATTGGAACCGATTACGGCGTGGGTCCAGTTGACGCAGCATTAAATGCCATACAAAAGATTACTGGCGAGATTGCAAAGGTTCGAGTCAAAGAATACAAGCTTGATTCCATTTCAGGCGGCGCAGATGCGTTGTGTGAGGTTACAATAAAGGTGGACGATGCGTATGGGAACGTGGCATCTGCAAAATCAATCGGTGAGGATATCGTAACTACTAGTGTTCAGGCAGTGATTGAAGGAATTAACCGAATTATGTTCAAAAAAACACTAAAGCAAAAAAAGATTGGAAACTAGGTTCAACGACTAGTCATGTACAAGATTTCATTAATTACTGGCGATGGTATCGGACCTGAGTTATCAGAATCCGTGATTTCAGTCTTGAATACAATTCATGACAAATTGGATGTCAAGTTTAACATAGAAAAATTGCTTGCGGGCGATATCGCGTTATCAAAATTTGGAAAGGCCCTACCTGACCAGACGCTGGACGCAATCAAAAAGTCCGACGTTTGCATGAAGGCGCCAGTCGGCGAATCCGCAGCCGACGTGATTGTGGTATTGAGGAGGATGCTTGACTTGTACGCAAACATCAGGCCTGCAAAATCCTATCCTGGCATGAATGCCCTAAAGGATGGGATTGACATGGTGATTGTTCGTGAAAACACGGAGGACTTGTACACTGGGCAGGAGTTTGAGGTGCAGGGGGCCGCAGTCGCATTTAGGATTATTTCTGAAAAGGCGTCTTCAAAGATTGCAAAGTATGCGTTTGAAACCGCAAGAATAAGAAACGGAAAAAAACGTGTCACATGCGTTCACAAGTCAAATGTTATGAGAAAGACAGACGGCTTGTTTTCCAGGGTTTGCGCGGATGTTGCAAAATCATACCCTGACGTATCGTTTGATCAGATGTATGTAGACGCATGCGCAATGAATTTGATTAGGCGCCCTGAGACCTTTGATGTCATTGTCACCACCAATCTCTTTGGCGACATTTTGTCTGACGAGTCATCCGAGGTGGTGGGCGGATTGGGAATGGCCCCTGCTGCAAACATTGGAGACAACTTTGCGTTATTTGAGCCAGTTCATGGTGCGGCATTCGATATAGCGGGAAAGGGAATTGCGAATCCGTCTTCCTTTATCTTGTCTGCAAAGATGATGCTAGAGTGGCTAGGTGCCAAACACGATGACCAGAAATGTTTTGAAGTTGCCAGGAAATTAGAGTCTGCAGTATACGGTGTGGTGAACAAGGGAATCAAGACTCGAGACATTGGCGGGACAAAGACCACATCGGAGTTCACAAAAGAAATCGTATCATTGTTGTAATTTGATCTAAAACCAGATGTGAAATTAATTCAAATTTGAGCAACTGGTCTTACATAATACTGTGTACATCCTTCCTTCAACACAGACGTCTTTCATATTGTTATATCTTTAATAAAAAATTGAGCTTAGGGTACCACGTATGATGCTCTTGCCTGAACTCGCTGCATGTATTGGCTGTTTACTATTGCCGGCATGTTGTATGAAACCTCGATGGTCTCGCCAGGCCTTGCGTTGCAGTCTGCGACTGTCATAGGATATCCATAGCTTCCCTCGACAACACATCCTTTTTCTGTTACTGCAATCACTGTGGCAGTCTCTGTCACATTGACTGGTGTCCAGTATCCTATTGGGACGATGGTTGTCATAACAAGCACGGAAAACACTGCAATTCCTAATATCGTAAACCATGCTCGTGGTGATAGTTTGTTTTGAATCTGTGTTTGCATTTTTCCTCGGGCACTATAGGGCGTTTTTCACTTAAAAACCATTGCAGGGGCAGGCAACTAGTGCTATCTATTTGACGTCTGATGCCGGCGGGTTAATCGACCAAAAAAACATCATCAGACATAATGGTATCATGCACACAACAGCTGCAATCACAAACACCACATAGTACCCCTCATGCAGTCCGGGAATCAGCGGACCTGGAAACACTGCATAAAACCAGATGAATATCACAAAGCCGACAATGATCTTGTTCTTTTTTACAATTTCTTTCCAGCTTAGCCTTTTTTTGGAAACATAGCATTTTTTGCATCTGGTGCGGTCATCGGTCATGCATGATGTGCACACGTGTTTTTGACAAAAATAACACTCCCTATCGCCAAACCTGGAGCTGCAGAATTCACAAGTTGCCACGTTTTCTTTTCAGCGTTTTTGGATTTATCTTTTCATGTCAAATGTGGTAGGCACCTTACTGTCATCTTGTATTCTGGAATCTGGCGGCGATTTTGTCAATTGTATCTCAAGCATAATTGAAGATCATCTGTCGCTATGGATGATGATCTGATCCACCGCCTATTTTTTATCCCACCTGCAAAAAATCAGACTAATTGACCAAGAAATCGCCAAATTCTAAGAAGGACGCGGTGTATGCAAAAGACGAGTCTGCATACAAAAATGATGATAAGAAAGAACTTGTTAGACTTTTGAGCTCAGGCTCGCGCTTCTATGATGATGGAAAATATCCTGAAGCGATCTCAGAATTTGACAAGGCGCTAGCTATTGCTCCTGATGATCCCATCGCCCTTTCCAACAAGGCAGGCGCTCTTATTGAAATGAGCCAATACGAAAAAGCCGTACCGTTATTGGACAAGGCATTGACTGTTGATCCACTCATGGCCAGCGCGCTATACAACAAGGCTGCCTACCTATCCCTGATGGGCGAAATCAATGAATCTCTATCATACCTTGAACGTGCAATCAAAATAAATCCCGATATGGCCAAACTTGCAAAAAATGATAAAGATTTCCTATATGTCAGAAACTTGCCTGGATTTTCAGTAATTGTTGATTGAACTGTTTCAGTAATTAAGAAAGATTTTGTAGCATCATTTGAGAATCTCAAAATCAAGATAACTCCTAAATTATCATTTCCCGATTATTTCTGGATTGTTCATTCTGGCTCTACTGCCGTCCTTGTATGCAGATTCAAACATCAAAAGACTCTATTTGACATCACACTATCAAAAGACTTTGATGCTGTTGGACTTCACTTTCACAACGATGCTTTTCTAGACATGTGGTTGAAATTCAAATTCTATTTTCACAACGGATGTACAAATCAAATGCACAAACCTGATTTACGATTAGAATCTGAATGTATGGCATCAGGAGTAATCAGATATTACTAATTCTAAGGGCTTAGTCTGTCTGGGTCACGCGGATACAGCACCACTTCGCGAACATTGTCTATTCCAACTATGACTGTCATCAGCCTGTCTAGGCCCATCCCCCATCCTGAATGAGGTGGCATGCCCCAGTCAAACGATTTCAGATGATCCTCAAAACTTGCAGGATCCAGTCCTTGCTCTGCAATGCGGGCTTTCAGCTTCGCAGGATCATGTAGTCGCCTGCCTCCAGATGAGAGTTCCAAATAGCCGTACTGCAAGTCAAACGAACGAGACAGTTTGGGATCCTCGTCCTTTTCATGAATGTAAAATGGCTTGAGACTCATTGGCCAATCCAGCAAGAAAAACAATCCCGGATGGTTCTCGCCAACTATCTTCAAATGCGAATCAAGCAGGTCATCACCAAACTTCAGATTTATTCCTGCTTTTTCTAGTTCGGACAGCACCTGGGTGTAAGTGATTCTATCAAACGGCTTTTTTGGCACCTCCAGATTCCTCTCCAGAATGGCAAGTTCTGCCTTACAGTTTTGCACAACGTCTGAAAATACTGCAATCACCAAATCCTCTAGCACTTCTATGACATCAGTATAATCAAAGAACGCCGCCTCTATGTCGATGCTTGTAAACTCGCTTAGGTGCCTACCTGTATGGGACTTTTCTGCGCGATAAAATGATGAAATCTCAAAGACCCGTTCTAGGCCTATGGTCAGCTGCTCCTTGTATAGCTGCGGGCTTTGAGCAAGGTATGCCTTTTTGCCAAAATATTCCAATGAAAACAAGTTAGCCCCTCCCTCACTCGCACTGCCGATTATTTTCGGCGTAGTTATTTCGATGAATCTCTTCTCTGTCAGTATTCTTCTTAGTGATGCCAGCACATGGTGTCGTATTTTAAAAATTGCGGCAACTCGCTGGTTTCGAAGATCAAGTGCTCTTGCGTTTAGTCTATTGTCGATGTCGCTCTCCAGTCTTCCGATTGGATCAATTGGCAGTGGATGGACTGCCTTTGTTAGAATGTCTACGCCATCCGCTTTGATCTCAAATGTAAAATCTCGAGCCTTGGTACTTTGTACTGCGCCTTGCACCATGATGACGCTTTGTCTAGTCAAGTCCTCTGGAACCATGGACAAATCCTTGACAATCACTTGCGCCAAACCCGTGACGTCGCGCACTGTCAAAAACGTTAGTTTGCCAAGCTTTCTTAGGTCTTCTACCCAGCCGCCAATTACTACGCTGCTCCCCTCCATGGAGTTTGATATCTCATCTATGTTGTGGGTTTTCTTGAACTTCATTTTCGCTGACCATCCTCAAATTCTATTACTATATCCAACTGGCGCACTTGCTTTACAATGTTTGTGACCTGTTTTGTGTCAATTGGGAAGCGCACAGTCCATTTCCCAGCCACTGTCACCTTTGTTTTCTGCATCCCTCCTGGAACCCAAACTACGCTTATTGACAGGATTTTGGTTGGGAAGAACAAGTCTTCGATAAACTTTCTATCGTTTGCTTCTGACTCTACAAGCCAAATCTTGCCTGAAAACTCGTTTTGCAGGGTTCTGTAGAGAATCCTGCTTTGCCTGATGGTGTCTATGTCAGTCTTTGATAAATACAACACAAAATCGCCTGATACCTCTCTGCATGAAAACAAGGAAAACTTGTCTATCTCGGAATGCGTCTTTGCGAGTCTTGCAAGCTTAATCGACGCGTCCACATCTGCCTTTGTAAGCTGACCAGATTCTACCTTTGATTCGCATTGCGGGCACAAGATTGCGTTTTTTGCATCGAAATTACAAATTGGAACTTGCAAGTAAATCGATTTCGCCACGAAACTAAAGATAAACTTATGGGCGCCGATCTCAAATTAGGCAGTAATTCTGGCCGGTCTTTGTACCTTGGATATGATCCTAGTTCTTTGATCTATTTTTTATAATTTGGAAAGCATGCGAATTATGATGAGTGCAACCCATTCCTACTGAACCGTAAATCTGTAGCACCTCATAATTTTTCCTGCCTGTTTGGTTTCTTTTAACCTAGGTTTATCACAGTGTTGACTATGTCTGGAACATATTTTTCTACAGTAAGTGACGCGCCTGTTGGAGTGACAACTTCTACTCTGATTTGGTCGTGTGTTGTGGGCCTATCGTCGTTTCCATATGCGATTGCGAGCTCTGCACGTTCGCCCTCGTCTAACATGTAATCCGTATTTTTGCTTACAGTCCAATAAATAATTGCGACCGTTTGAGATGGTAGTGACTTGGTTATGGGATTTGTAACGCCGTTAGTGAATCCTGTGATCCCAGCTGCTCCTGCCGCAGTGAATGCTGTTGTTGCATTAGCGTATGTGGTGCTTGCTGCCAACTGCCCTTTGTAGATATTGTCAAATGACTTGGAATTGCTAATGTACTTTACAGACGCAGTTGCGAGTTGCAAGTTCATCGAATTGCCGCCAGATGCGATCTTAAATGGAATCACAGTTGCATTTAGGTAATGTATTGAACATCCGTTTGAGCTAGATATGCATCCCGTTCCTGTCACAATACCTGCGATTTGCAACCCGCTGGCGGCACCATTCAAACCTGACTGTGACGTGGTCTGTACATTTTGTGTTGTGGACAAACCCATGTTCACAACAACCACAGCTAAAGCTGCAGATACGATCATAACTGCTATCAGGAATATGGCGGATTCTATGCCTAAAATTCCTCGGTGAGAATTTCTGCGCCTTTTCCTAAATGTCATCAGTTTCGTATGTTTGATGTAATTGCATATCATGACGTATGATCAATATGAACATACATTGAATATTGGCAAAAAGCGATTCTTTTTACGATTTTAATGGATATTTTTATCCGCCGTATCAAAACATAGGAACTGTGCCGTAGTTTGTTCTATGCCACAATTGACCGCGTATCTGTCTTGCCGTTATCTGTAGAGACTACGATTTTTACGCTGCCTCCCGCAATGACGTTGTTTGATAATTTTATGCAAATCTTGCCAAGCTCTGCAGTGTTTAGTATTTTAGGATCCAAGTTGTCCGAAGTAATTCTATCTATTGTCCACTGACCAGAAGAAATACTTGTGTTTGTGCAGTCATACATGCCATCAGGTGTTGGGGGGACCTGTAAGTTGGCCCAAGATATGTCTGCCGATGTTAATGGGAGAATTCCACTCGCATATGTTCCAGTAAACTCTAATCTCAAATCTGAATAGTTTGTGATAGAGTCCGCCTGTGCACCAGTCAGTGTTTGCTGTGCCAGTGTGAAAGATGATCCTACTGCGCTGTGCGTCCACGACGCTATCTGCGTTCCTCCCTGCAGGAGCCTGGTCGTGATATCTATTGTAACGCCACCGGCAGCACTTTTTCTATATACGTAGCTGACTATGTGGTTGCTTGATTCTTGCGGATCAATTACGCTTGACAGCCCTGCCGTCCATGTGTCTGTCGGACTAAGAAGAGTCAGGCTGGCGGATCTTGCATAGTTTATGTCGCTCCTCGCAGTCTCGTTGACCTCGTCATACAGTATCCCGTCATTGTCTCCTCCCACAGTATCTGTCCACCCTCCCTTTGAAATATCGGAAATCGGTCTTGCAAACTGTGCAGTGCCGATATTAGTTCCAACTTGCGCAAAAGACTGTGCATCGTTGAAGGTGAGTTTTTCAGTGGTTGGTGTTGAAACTCCCCCAATATCGGCATCATACGTGACCAGTACTACGAACTTGTCGAAATTCCACAGTTTTTCTGTCCCGTTTTCTACCAGGCTGAAACTAACAAGTCTGCTTCCTGCCGTTGCGTTTGGGTACTGAATGTCTATGATGGTTTTTGAAATCGAATCGTCGATTTTGGATATTTCGGATCTTGACAGAACATAATCGTAAATTGAATTATTTACAAAATTATACGTGAACAATATTGTAAACAACGCGATTGCCACTATGCCGACCGCAAGTGCAATGCTTAAGCCCATTTTATTAGGACTGTTTTAGTTATTAATGAATTACAGCGTTAACATTTTTGATCCAGTCGCAATTATCTAAGGTTAAATGCTCCTCCACGCTATCAATGCAAGGAGTATTTGATCGATGGCGCAATTTTTGATAGTTGAAGACTTGAACACGCACTATATTACGGAAAAAGGACACGTGCACGCAGTCGAAGACGTTAGTTTCAATTTGGAGGATGGCGAATCAATTGGAATTGCAGGAGAGAGCGCATGCGGCAAGAGCACACTTGGATTATCTATGCTGCGGGCGATTCCGGGCGGCAAAATAATCTCCGGCAAGATTCTAGTGGACGGGGACTCGATACTGGAAATGTCAGAAGAAGAGTTTGATAAAAAACAACGCTGGAAAAAAATCTCAATGGTATTTCAGGGTGCCATGAATTCGCTTGATCCTGTATTTACGATATCTCAGCAGCTCTCCGACGTTCTAAAGCAGCATGGCTATGATGGGGATTATTCTGATGTGATGGGATGGGCAGTGCGTTCTGTCGGTCTCAAAGAAGATGTTCTGCAAAAATACCCCCACGAACTGAGTGGCGGAATGAAACAGCGTATAGTTATTGCGATGGCGCTGTTGCTTAGACCAAAAATCATGATTGCGGATGAGCCGACAACTGCCTTGGATGTGCTGGTTCAGGCACAAATTCTCAACCTGCTCAAAACTCTGAAAAAAGAAGGAATGTCAATAATGCTAATTTCACATGATTTGTCAACCATTTCTGAGATTTGTGAGCGAGTCGGAATAATGTATGGCGGCAAAATGATCGAGTTTGGCACATCACGCGAAATATTTGAAAAACCAAAGCATCCGTATACGCAGGCTCTGATTCAATCGATTCCAAGGTTGCACGGCAATGAAAAGCCAAAATACATCCCAGGAAGCCCGCCTAACCTGCTTGATCCAAAGCATGGGTGTCGATTCATTGACCGGTGCCCACATGTAATGGAAAAATGCAAACAGGATCCGCCCAAATTCAAAACTGACTCTGGCTACGTGCTGTGCTGGCTTTACGAGTAATTTCTTACCAGTGGAAGACACGAGTCGATAATTCTGAGCATCTCGGAGCGGATGACTTTTTTGTCAATTGATACCCAAACTTTGTGTTTTCCTATCGCAAATGATATTGTCTGAACTTTTTTTCTTTCCTCCCAGACAAATTCGACTTGGCCCAGGCTCTTGTCGAATTCCCGCTCCATACCTGTCTTGATTGCAATGTGAGAAAACTGGCTTGTCGTGTTTTTTGCATTCAAAAACGGCTTTATTCCCTCTTTTCTTTTGTATGCAAGCAATTTGCCGTTCTTACCTATGACTCCTACAAATCTAATGTATGGACTGATGGTTGAAATCTTAAAACAAATTTCTTGAAGTTCTTTTTTTGCCAATTGCCTTTCTCTCTAAATGATGATATTTTAATATCGTGGTACATTGCAATTTTCTATGGTTTAATAGTCTAAATCAAATCGTCAGGATGTGGACATTTCAGCGATTTTTCCTTTTGCTGATGACATTGGCTATATCGGCCTTGCACTTGTGAGCTTTTTTGGTTCATTAATCCCGTTTGTACCGTTGCCCTCATTCATCTTTCTGGCCACAATGGCTGCGGGCGAAAAATTCAACATTCATTATTTGGTACTAATTTCGGCAATAACTGCGACTGTTGCAAAGCAAATAATATTTCTCATAAGCTATGGCGGCAGAAAAATGATGAATGATAAAACCCGTACCCGAATGAAGCCATTTGAGCGCCTGGTGAAAAGATATGGCGCAGCTGCCGCATTTGTGGCTGCCGCAACTCCAATTCCGGACGATTTGATTTATGTCCCGTTGGGACTAGCGAGGTACAATCCTGTGAGGTTTTTCATATCTACTTTCCTTGGAAAAATCGTCTTAGGCTACGTGGTTGTGCTGCTGTCTCATTTCTTTGGAATGACGTATGTTGAACCGTTTCTTGAAAACATCAAAGATCCGATGGTAGTGTATGTGGGATTTGTAGCTTTTGCCGTGATGATGACTGTTGCAATACTGTTGCTGCTGCGATTGAACTGGGAAAAGATTCTTGGGCGATTTGCGCCATGGACAGTGCAAAGAGACGACGAAAACTAGGCTCTGATCTTAAAATTCCACAGTTTTTCAGTTCCGTGTTTTATGCCGACTCGCGAACCAGCGATTACCTTTCCATCCATCTTGTCTTCGTCTGTAATGTACAGGTGCGGCGAACTGACAAGGTCCTCACCGTAATGATTTTTTGTAATTCCAAGTGCGATTGTGATTTTTGCAGGACCGTTTGTAAGGTTTGAAATGTTATCCGTCTTTCTGTTCTGGATCATGGCATCGATTCCATCTTTTGGCTCAAGTGCTCTTATCAGAACTGCACCTGCCTGAAAATTCCTACTCTTGGCTACTGCGTTTACGCAGTAATACATTCCATATGTAAAATAGACATATGCGTGGCCTACCTCGCCAAACATTGCCTTGTTGCGCTCTGTCATGCTTCTAAAGGCATGACTTGCAGGGTCATCGCGGTGCCTATATGCCTCAGTTTCAGTTATTATTCCAGATATTGTCTTTTTTCCAATTTTGCGAACTAGTGTTTTTCCAAGCAGGTCCTTTGCGACTTGGACCGTATTTCGGGCGTAAAACTCCCTGGCGAGCCTCGTTTTAGACATTTTTAATTTCGTCAAGTGCTTTTACCAAGTTCTGTATGTCCTTTTCTAATACCGGTATGAGTTCCTGGTTGTATATTGTAGCTGCTGGATGAAAAGTCAAAAAGTAAACCCTGCCGTCTTTTTTTATTGTCTTTCCGCGGTTTTTTGTTATTTCTCCCTTGCCCAGGATTGAATTGCTTGCGGTGTTTCCCATGATGCAAATTATTTTTGGATTTATTAGTTTGATTTCGTTGTTGAGATATTCGATGCATGAACTACGTTCTAGTTCTGTTGGAACGCGATTGTTTGGAGGTCTGCATTTTACGACGTTAGTTATGTACACTGACTCCCGCGAGAGCCCTGCCTTTTCTAGCATGTCTGAGAGTTTTTTCCCAGCTGCTCCGACAAATGGCTCTCCTCTGAGATCTTCGCTTCTGCCTGGTGCCTCACCGACAAATACTATGTCTGCATTTCTGTTTCCCTTTCCTGGAACTGCCTTGGTCCTCGTCTTGCACAAGTCGCATTTTGTGCAAGAAATAACTTGGCTGTGAATGTTGTCAAGCTCTGTCATTTTATGCGCCCACGCTTTTTACTGTGGCAACTCCGCGTATTGACGGGCCGCCGTTCCCCATCATCATTTGTTGCATTGGATCTCCTTTACCGCAATTGGTGATTGGTCTTACCGTAAAATCCTTTCCACACGCATCAATCGAATTAAAAAATTCCGGAGCGGTCCCAACAACAATCACGTCTCTTAAAAGATCCGTCACTTCGCCGTTTTCAATCTTGTTTGCGTATTGGCACGATATGCTCCAATTGTACCTCCTCATGTCTATTGACGGTATCTTCATGTTTGAGATGAGATAGCCATTTTTAACATCCCTTATCATTTCTTGTGGATCCCAGTCACCTTTTTCTATGCACGTGCAGGCCATCCTGATTAGTGGCATAAACCGATATGACGTTGCACGCATGCTCGCGTTTGGCTTTTTATTGAAAACGCTTGCCGTCTCTCGGCTGTACATGTGGTCCACCAGCTTGCCGTCCTTCACAATTTGCTTCCTCTGTGATTTTGTACCCTCATCGTCGTAATCATACCATCCTAGATTCCCCTCTATTGTGGGGTCGTCTATGACGTTGAGGTTCTCTGAGCCAATTTGCCTCCCTAGCATTCCTGACCACCATGCCCCTCCTGCCCATGCCATCTCTTTTCCCAAAACCCTGTCTGCTTCCGACGGGTGGCCCAAAATTTCATGCGTCAAAAGCGCAACAAAATCTGGGTTCATCACGACTGTCGCTTTTTCTTCTTTTGCAGGTTTTGCGCCAAGCATCTTTGCTGCCCTGTCTGACGTTTCTTTTGCTATTGAAAATATCCCTGCATCATCTGTAATCTTTTCCAGACCTCCTCTTCCGCCCTCTGTCGTATTTATGGCCTGGGTCAACCCGTCTTGATGCGCGATTGCAGTCAAATCCATTATGGTGTCTGAAAACTCTTGCATTATTTTTGCTCCCTCACTGCTTACAAAATATTTTGATGTAGTGCTTGATGACGCACTCACAATACTTTTGGTTATTTTTTTATTGTCTCGAATTATCCTGTCGCAGTCAAACGCAACGCTGCTTAACGAATCCGGTGTGGCCTCTTTTTTTATTTTGTATTTGATGCTTTGTGTAGCTGATGGGATCTCTGCTAGGATTACCCTACTTTTCTTTTTTTGAGAATAATGCTTTGCGGCCTTTATGGCATTTGTGATGCCGTCATCCATGTCGGTTACATTGGATGTAGAGTAAAACCCCCAAGCCCCGTCGCATAATACCCTGATGCCGATTCCTGATTCGTGGCGTGTTATACTGTGCTCAATATGGCCATTCTCGATTACAAATCCGTGTTTTTCAATTGTCTCTGATCTTGCGTCGCAGTACGTGCACCCTTGACTTTGGGCAAACAGTATTGCTTTTTCAGCACGCTCGTTTAACACGTCATCTGCTGAATTGGACTGTGTTCTTTTATTGTTATTTGTTTCCAGAGATTACCGGCATCGTGTAAAAGAACTCGTCTTCAAATCCGTCATCGTTTCTGCCCTGCTTGCGTAACGCAGTAAAATACTCAGTACAGTTTGCATAAAATTCGCCGTTTTTTGCAGTGCTGCTCTCTTCCATGGCTACGTGTAAAAATTTTCAGTTAATTTGGGGCATGTTAGCCAATTTAGCTTTTCAAGTTTGATTTCTTTAACTTAGACTGCTGCCTTGGCGTCTTTAGACGCGTCTTTTGGCAGAGAAAAGGTGACACTCGTTCCTACTTCAGGTGCACTCTCTAGCATGATCTTGCCTCCGTGCGCCCCGACAATTCCTCGGCAGATTGACAAACCAAGACCGCTCCCTCCTTTCTCTCTAGTGAGTGACGCATCTGCCTGGTAGAATTTTGTGAAAAGCTTCGTCTGCTTTTCTGGGGGGATTCCGCCTCCGTTGTCGCTAACCGTGATTCTTACCTCGTTTGCGTCTTCGGATGACGTGATCTTAATTGTGCCGACGTTTGGCTTTACTGCTTTTATGCTATTTTTAATCAAGTTTGTCAAAACCTGGGTTATTCTGTCCGCGTCGTGCGGGACTAGTGTCTTTGGACTGACTTCGTTTGACACTGTGATCTTGTTTTCATCTATCTGCGGCTGCAGCGTTTGAATTGATCTTAAGACTGTGTTTTGAATTGGCGAGACCTCCTTTTTCATCCTCAGCTGCCCCAGTTCGAGTTTTTGCGCGTCTAGCAAATCAGAAATAATCTGGAGCAACGATGTCGCACTTGATTTTATTATTCCCATTCTTTCTTTTTGCTTATCTGTCAGGCTGCCTAGGTGCCCCCCAAGCAGCATGTCTGCATATCCCTGAATTGGAACAAGCGGCGTCTTGAGCTCATGAGTGATCATTGTAAGGAACTCGTCTTTTGCGACGCTCATTCTTCGGGTCTCCTCTTCTTTTGTCTTGATGGTGTCTGACATTATGTTAAACGTTGACGCGAGTTCGCCAATTTCGTCTCTTGAGCTGTACTTTATTTTTTCTCCGTAGACGCCTTCCTTTATGCGTGATAATGCGTTTGTGATTGTCTGAAGCGGCAATAATGATTTTCGTATGACAAATAACACTATTATGAAAATTATGATGTCGACTCCAATTATTGCCTGTATTACCATCTGTCCCTCATTGCGCTTGTTGAGCCTGTTTTCGTTCCACATGTCCAGCATGTTGTCGATTGAATCTAGCAATGACTTTCTTTGCTTGTTTAGGCTTGAAAATGACTTGCTGAATTCTTCGGAAAACAAGGAATTTTTCTCAAGTATCTTGACTCTTAACGACACCGCTTCCCATAATGCGTCAATCTGATCAAGCGACTTTGAGTTCTCTCTTGGTATTGGCGCTAACGTTTCTGCTTTGAGGTTTGTCCCGGATAAATCTAAACCTGTTATCGGTACCTGTAATAGATTTCTGATCCCTACGTCAAAAGTTAACTGTGCACTGCGCAGGCCATTTCTCGTGTCGTTTTCACGCCCAATCGAAATCAATAACGCGTCCTGTCCTATGGTTTTTGCAGTCTCGTGTAATTCTTTTGCTATTTCTTTATGCCTGTTGTAGTCTCTGTTTAGCTCTGTTAGATCTTTTACAAGCGATGAAGTAGTGAGTATCATCTCTGTGTTTTTGTCAAGTACGTAGTTTAGCGCGGAAACGGTCTCGGGGTTGTGTACTGACGACACGCGAATCTGGGATGCCTCTTTTTTGTATGACTCCCAGTTTTTCTTAACCAGATCATAGTCTGAAGATAGATCTGGTGACAGCTGCGGTATTGCCTGCCCTCTGATAACTCCGCCGTTTTTTAGGGTGTCAACGACATTATCGAAATCTCTTATCTCGTTTTCCAGATTCTTTCTGTCGTCCTCGTTTCCTCCTGCAATTGAGCTGGCAAGGCTTGCGATTGTCTCAACTTTGGTCTTGAGGTCTCCTGCACGGATGATGGCGTATGAGTCGTTAGTGGCACTGGTTTGAGTGTTATACAGGATAAACAAATTGAAAAGTGCTACCGCTACTAGTATTCCAATTAGTACGTATGTCTTGCTGATGATTTTCAATTTTAGTTATTTACTCTTTCATAGAGTATAAAAATCTCGATCAAATTATTGTTAGTGCTTGTCAGACGAATTCTTACGTGTTGCCAAAGAAGAAGTTTCAGACGACATTGCCAAGATTGGCAGTCTATTGGAAAGATGTTCTGGAGACCACGATGTTGCAAAAAACGCATCTGACATTGAAAAGCACACACACAAACTAAAGGGATTGGCTCCGATGATGGGACAGTCTGAAATTGGGGACATCGCAGCTATTCTTGACGTCATGCTCAAGGCAGTGATCTCAGGAAAAGCATTACCTGATATTTTCCAAGCAATAAAAAAATCCAATCAGTTCATGCTTGATGCAATCCATGACGACAAATCCGGTTACGTCCAATTAAAAAATGATTTAAGCAAAAAATACTCTGAATTTCTTGGTAAAAAATAGAAATTTTCATAAGTTATGTCGTTTAGCTAATTCATATGGCTAGGGTAATGATTGCGGACGACTCTGACGCAATCCGTTTTGTACTTAATGACATTCTGACCATTGGAAGTCATGAAATTGTGGCAGAAGCAGTTAACGGCTCGGACGCAGTGGAAAAGTTTTCACAGACAAACCCTGACGTGCTGCTGCTTGATCTGGCAATGCCGAAAAAAGACGGGCTTACTGTGGTCAAAGAAGTGATTGCCAAGTACCCGTCTGCAAAAATAATTCTAATTACTGCAAGCGACAACCAGAACGTAATCAACGAGTGTCTTGCCGCCGGAGCTTACGCGTTTATCTCAAAACCATTTGACTTTGATCATGTTTTGAAGCTGATAACCGAAGTTTCGTCAAAATAACTATCTTAGCCAAGCATACCCCTTGCTTGACAATAATTTTGCGTGCTCTAGTGTGAATTTTTCATTGCACTTTAAACAGAGATAGTCGGACAGAATCTCTGCAAAGATTTCTTTGCATTCATTACACGCGTAAAAGTTATCCTGCGTTCTGTAGTCGACTCCGAACACCTTGATTACTTGATGGCACTTTGGACATTTGTCTTCTGCATACGACGATTCAGTGGAAACGTTGCCGCACTTGTAGTGCTCTATGATCTTTTCCTGCTTAAAGTCAGCCCCCCTACATTTTGGGCAGTGAAACATTTGTGCGACCCGAACGTTATTGCACCTAGGACAGGCGATTTCTTTTATGGTGTTTATCTGGGTGATCTTTTTGTTGGACATGAGCTGATTGATTATTGGGGTAATTTCCTCGTCTGTCTTATCCAAATACTGTGATAGCCTCAAAAGACTAAACTGAGTTGCGCCGGACATTAGATTTACCACGCTGTCGAAAATTTCCTTTGTGATGATGGACTCCTCATTTTTTAGCGTTTCAATGATTTCTTTTATTTTTTCTAGTCTGATTGGTTTTGCCAAATATTGGTATGCGCCCTGGGCAATCACGTCCTTGATTGACTCTTCTGTCTTTTCCCGCGCAGTCTCAATTATCACCTTGACCTCGGGCTTCATGTTTAGCAACTGCGTCATAATCGAAAACGCATTCATGTCTGGCAGATTATAGTCCAAAAAAACAAGCGGGACTGTGCCAGTTGCGGTGATTTCCTTAAATGCCTCGATTCCAGCCTTTCCGTTTTGGCAACTGCGTATTTTTTTAAAACCTAGTCTATTTAGAAAGTCTTTGAGCAGAATGCCCACTGCCTGACTATCTTCTATGATTAGGACCTCTTTTTCTTCTAACAGTGGCACATGCCATCTTTTCACATCTGATATGAAAAGTTTAGTCTGAATCCTGTCGTTGAGTTATGATTAAAAGCCCCGACGAGACCTTTGAATCATGCCAAAAATAGTAATCGATACCAGTGTTATAGTTAGCGGCCACATTACAAGACAGATTGAATCAAAAAGCCTTCAGAATGTTGAGATAATCATACCTGTCGCAGGGTTGGACGAATTGCAGTCTCAGGCGTCACAGGGAAAAGAGCAAGGCTTTGTTGGTCTTGAGGAAATAAAGAAAATCCAAAAACTGTGCCATGAAAACAACATACAGGTGCAATTTGTTGGGCAAAGGCCGAGTCTTGATGATATTAGGCTTGCAAAACACGGCCGCATTGATGCGATAATCAAGGACATTGCAAAGCAAAACGGCGCAATACTGTATACTGCAGATTATGTGCAAGGGCTTACTGCCGAGGCGGAAGGAGTCCAAGTAAACTACCAAAAATCAGAAAAACTCACAACCGATCTGGAGTTTTTGAGGTTCTTTGATCCCGTCACGATGAGTGTTCACTTGAAGGACCAAAATCCACCGCTTGCCAAAAGGGGAAAACCCGGTAGTTTTGAACTAGTAAAAATCGAAGACAAGCTGTTGGATGAAGGTTATCTGGAGCTTATCACTACCCAGATACTTGAGGCATCTAAAATCTCAAATGCCGGAACAATTGAAATCTCAAAGCCAGGAGCACTGGTAGTGCAGTTTGGTGATTATAGAATTGCCATCACGCGACCTCCGTTTTCAGAGTCGCATGAAATCACGATAGTTCATCCAATCACAAAGATGTCGCTTGATCAATACGGATTATCAAAAAAACTGATGAGTCGATTATCCGAAAAAGCGGAAGGAATACTGATCTCAGGCCCTCCCGGCTCTGGAAAAAGCACGCTTGCGTCAAGCCTTGCAAATTTCTATGCGTCACTTGGGAATATTGTAAAAACATTCGAGTCTCCACGTGATCTGCAGGTGGATAAGGGAATCACCCAGTACACAAAACTTGATGGTAAATTTGAAAATTCAGCCGATATTTTGTTGCTCGTGCGACCCGATTACACCGTCTTTGACGAGGTAAGGCAGCGCGATGATTTTAGAGTGTATGCGGATCTGAGGCTTGCCGGTGTCGGAATGATTGGGGTGATACACGCAAACATGCCGCTTGACGCAATTCAAAGATTCATTGGGAAAATCGAGCTAGGCATGATTCCGAGCGTAATCGACACTGTTGTCTTTGTAAAGGACGGCTTTGTCTCCAAAGTCTATGATTTGGACCTCAAAGTAAAGGTGCCATCCGGAATGGTGGAGCAGGACTTGGCAAGGCCCGTAATAGAGATTCGCGATTTTGAAACAGGAACACTGGAATATGAAATCTACACCTTTGGAGAAGAAAATGTAATCGTGCCAGTTTCGCAACAAGAGGCAAAGTCTGGCGTTTACAAATTGGCAGAAGAAAAAATCCGAGAGACGCTTCGAAGATTTGATCCGAATCCTGAAATCGAAATACTGTCTGATAGCGGAATCAGAGTCCGCGTGAGGAAGGACTCGATGCCTTCTATAATTGGGAAAGGAGGGGCAACCATTAACGACCTTGAAAAAATACTGCATGTTCACATTAACGTAGAGCCAAAGGAGCAAAAAGAGTCTGAGGACTCATCGGACTCGTATCATTCCAGTCGGGGCTCAACCTCGTTTGATTTTTCTGAGTCTGGCAACTCTTTGCTATTTCAGGTAGACAAGAAAAACAATGGCTTGTTTGCAGACATTTACGTAAAGGGTGACTATGCTGCAACTACCCGCGTCGCAAGGCATGGGAAAATAAAAATTTCAAAGCGCTCCGACGCAGGAAGGCGCATAGCGAGGTCGGCTTTTTCAAAAAATGACATCGAAATAATTCTTAAAGATTCTTAAAACTCTCAAGGAATTTCTGGTTTGACTTCAGATGGGTAATGAACTTCCGTAACTGTTTAATCGTTTTTGGGTTCAGGTGGTGCTCAATTCCCTCAGCGTCTTGGTTTGCGGTTTCATGCTCGATTCCAAGTATCTCGAAAAATTCCAGCAGTATGCTGTGCTTTTGTCTTACCGTATCTGCCACGCTGTTTCCCTTCGCGGTGAGGCTGACTCCTCGATATTTCTCATAGTTCAGAAAGCCGCCCTCGTCTAGCCTGTGGAGCATCTTTGTGACGCTTGGAGCACTGACATTGAGGTATCTTGATACGTCAAGCGTTGTGGCGTATCCCTTTAGCTCAACTAGTTCTGAAATGACCTCGAGATAGTCCTCGATTCGTGCCGATTTTGGCTTGGTTGATTTATGAGCTGCCTTTATGGACTCGAGCCTGATTTCTCCCTTTTTCTCCAAATTGGTTTGTAAGTAGATGCGTGTCTTATAATCTAGTCTGATATCGCATGGGTAGTGCATTGTTATTTGATCTTGACTTACATGTAACTGATCTTTTGGCTCTGAACTTAACTAACAATGTCTAAAGTGATGCTGGGAATGGATGAGTATAAGGAGCGACTGCGCAAATTGAAGCTAGCGTCGGAATCCGTCAAACGGCGTACCGGGATTTATTCGGAAATATCCGATATTGACAAAAAGCACACCGCAAAGTCAATGTCAGTTCTGCGCAAGGCCCCGGATCCTGGCGGAAAGATGCAAAAAGTAGGCTTTATCATATTTTGGATTCCAGAGCCGTTTGGCATAACAAACGCAATTGGTGCCCCAATGATACTTGCCGGCAAATACCTTGAGAAGAGATACAACGGCTCAACCCTGCCAGACATAGGAAAAGCTACTAAAAGCAACGCTCATACAATTTCAAGCTTTAAGGATGCCGTGTTTTAGGCTACACTTGGTTTTTAATACCTGATAATTTTTTACTCTCAATGGCAACGCGCGCCCAAATTCTGATACCAATAGGGATTGCAGCGATAATAATTGGCGTAGTCGGAATCATGTCGATTCCAAAGGATGCCAAACTTGAGCAAACCCAGTTTCCGAGGGGACTGATAAAAATAGACAACATTCCGTTACAAGTCCAAATTGCTGACACGCGCCCGCTACAGACTAGGGGCCTGATGTTCCAAGAAAAACTGCCGTATGATCAGGGCATGCTGTTTGTTTTTGATGATGAAAGCGTCCGCTCTATGTGGATGCTGAACATGCAGTTTGCACTGGACGTTCTATGGCTTGATGCAAACGGCAAAGTGGTATACATTCAAAAAGATGCGCAACCGTGCAAGTCTGCGATTGAAACTGCCGCCTGCACGTTTACAAATGGAAAGAATGCAAAATATGTTCTTGAAGTGACCTCTGGTTTTGTGGACAAATATAACATAACAGAAAATTCAAAGTTGGAAATAATTTCAATTTGATTTGTTGGAAAGGCTTATCTGTAGAATGTGACGCCAACAAAAAATGAACAAAAAGATTCTCTATGTCGGAATCGCAATCGCGATTGTAATTGCATCAATATCTGCCGTACTGTATAATACAATGACTGTTCCACCAAGCGCTTCTACCTCTAAATACATTGAAAATAATCTCATTTTAAAACAAAAACTCTCCGAGCAAGGAATATCAATGTCGTCACCCATCCGGCTGCAGACCAAGGACGAGATACAGAAATACTGTTCTTTTTTTGCAGATAGCGAAAAACAGAAACTTGTTGAATACTGCACGTCGACAGAACTAAAAGACAGCAATGGTAAATTTCTTGGAAACATACACATGGTTGGACTAAAGGATGTCCCGCAGATGGTCCTGGTTCTGATCCAAACTGATCCGTACATGTCCCAAATCGATTCCGTCAAGAAGGTCTTTGACACTACCACTCAGGAGCTTGTTTGCAACTGCTGGGACGCCAACAAGCCGGATAGTTTTGCAAATATTGGCGACTGGATTGAAGGCCTGCGCCACTTTCACACCTCGGACACAAAGCCTCACAGCAAATCAAAACAGATAGTCTTGGAAGGAAAGACGCTGCAGCTTGAACTTACGACAAACACTGAAGGCTATCTCTGGCAGCTCTACATCTATACTTAGCGTCTGTCCGTTTTACACAAACAGGCTGTTAATAGAACGCCTTAGGCACGATTTCTGGGGATAATGGCGTGACTAGTGTACTGAACGTAAACGATCTCTCGTATGACTCATTATTAGAAAAAATAAGACTGCTGGAACTGGAAAAACAAACACTCAAGCAGGAAAATAATTTCCAACACAAAACAATTGTTGGCCTGGAAAGAAAGATGGCACAATTAGACGAAATTACACAACAGCGGGACTGGCTCCTGGATACTCTGACAAAAAAGATAAGTGATCTGAGCCGCTTTCAGACTGATCTGTTTAGGGCAGAGCGATTCTCAACAATTGGGGAGCTGTCAGCAAGACTTGCACACGACATGCGTAACCCATTGGCAATCATCAAAAACACAATCGAGGTAGTCAAACTAAAACACTCATCCAAAATTCCAACCGATCTGATGCACATGTTTAGGGCAATTGATAATGCCTCATCAAGAATCGCATTTCAGCTTGACGAGGTTCTCAACTTTGTTCGAATCTCGCCGCTTGAATGCGACGAATATTCCTTGTCATCAATACTTGATTCTGCGATTGCCAAAATCGTTATCCCAGATAAAATTCGAATCAATCGGCCGCAAAATGACGTGCGTCTTTTCTGTGACATGGAAAAAATCGAAGCGGTCTTTACAAATCTGCTGATGAACGCAATACAGGCCATGGAAAATTCCGGCGATATAACGGTGAGATTTTTCCAAAATAATGATCTTGTTACCATCGAAGTCGAGGATTCCGGGCTTGGAATTTCGGAGAATGTTCTTGATAAAATATTTGAGCCGCTGTTTACGACAAAATCCCACGGAACGGGCCTTGGGCTACCTACTGTAAAAACAATCATCCAGCAACACTGTGGCACCATCCAAGTCACAAACAAGCCTACTGTATTTTCGATCTTTATTCCAAAAAGAATGGAATCCTAAACCCAAGGCAAGATTCAATAGCAAATCAAGTGTTATAGCAAAAATGTTTGAAAATCTGTGGCTAATCGCACTTGGATTTGCAGCCGGAGTGGTAGGTTCCATAATCGGGCTTGGGGGCGGCATAATCGTAGTTCCTGTGTTGACAATTCTAGGTTTTTCGCATACCATTGCGTCCAGCAGTAGCCTTTTTGCAGCGTTTAGCAATTCCGTTGCATCTTCCGTATCTTACGCAAAGCAAAAAAGAATCGAATACAAACTTGGTCTTAAGCTTGGATTGATGTCGATTCCTGGCACCATATTGGGCGCGTTCATTTCTTCCGAAGCCTCTCCCTCACTGTTCAAAATACTGTTTGGAATGGTGATGATTGCATCATGCGTGTATCTTTTTCTGAAAAGAAGCATGGATTCAAAATCTGCCAACATGACTGCGAAAATGCTGGTGTTCTCGTCAGGAATCAGCTTCATTGCTGGAATACTGTCAAGCTTTTTTGGAATTGGCGGAGGAATTGTCTTTGTACCACTTATGATTCTCGGAATAGGAATATCGGTAAAACACGCAACTGCAACGTCTCAGCTAATACTGATGTTTTCGTCAGCATCCGGAATGATTGCACACTCATTACTTGGCCATGCTGATTTCTCATATGCTCTGCTGCTTGGGATAGGCGCGTTTGGCGGAGGGCTGGTTGGAGCCAAACTGTCAGTTGATCTAAAAGAAAACAGCATCAAAATTCTGATCTGTGTGGCAATGCTTGCAGCTGCAGTCAAGCTGTTCATCGACGCACTGGAATCATAGTCGACTAAACCAATTAAAAATATAACATGGTCGTATTAACACCACACATGGTAAAATTTGATGGAATCCGAATGCAAGAGCTAGTTTCAGTGCAAGACCCAGATAAGGACGGGGGAATAACGCTTGTATTTCAGGATAATCGGTATCTGCAAATCCGAATCAAGGACGGAAAACTAGAGACCGTATCTACTCCTGAATAGTTCTCATAATCTCGCATCATTGTGCGTGGGGGGTTTTATTTCGGAGGCTCTTTTTTAATTCTGTAAAGATTTTTCTTTGATACTACGACAAGTTCGCCATTTTCCTTCTTTCCCTCAAAATCAATCGCAATCATGCCGAAATCTCCATCTGTGTCTTTCTTGTCTGAAATAGTGAATTTTATTTTTAGGATTTCGTCTACGTGCAAGGGCTTGAGAAATCTGGTGTTTCTGTTTTCCCAGCTCGCATCTCCGTCCATTCCGTACAGCAGTATCATGTTACCATAAATTTGGCTCAGTCTGGTAAACTCGCCCTCCATTCTTGCAATGATTGCACGACCTGACACAATGGTACTGTACTCATCATCGTCAAAAATTGTGTTTTTGATTCTTGAAAATGCAAGATACCCCTCTAGCTCTTTTTTTGAAAACGTACACGTGGAAAAGAATTCCTCCCCTACCTTTAGGTCGGTAAACTTCTTCATTATTCCCTTGTCTCATCGACACAGAATGTTACTTCGGACGATCCCCTTGCCGAATCTGTGACAAAGTAGTTCACCGCCTGCGCAATTTTCTCATTGCTTGACTCTTTTCCGTCTATGCTTCCAGGCAGTATCAAAAATGACCTGATTTTTGATTTTAACACATCACTAAACTCTTGATTTATGGTTGTAGTAAACGGTCTGAGGGCGCCTCGGAACACCTCTACTCTTGCCCTGTCTGCGCCTGATACCTTTGGTCCAGTTGGCAAGTCGGGGCCTATTATCACTGCGGTTCCGGATCCATTCTTGTATAATCTTGGGTCTTTGCCTCCTCCTGGAACAAACAACTCTAGTGCAGCCTGTAGCGCTGTTGCCGGAGTGTTTATGAACTTGTCAACCAAATCGTCCCATTCCTTTCTGGACGATTCCATTATCTTGAGATTTTGCGGAACTTTGCCTGTGATGTGAATTATGGTGGATACTTTGCCCATGTTTTTTGCAGCGTTTAGCCATCTTTGCATTTCTTCAGGCTTTTTCAGATTCACAACATGAGAATGGAATTTTGAGCTGATCTGCTCTTGGTATTCTTTTGGCGTATTTTCTGAAATAAAGCAGACTGCCTTGCCTCCGTTTTTCTCCACGTGCTGGCCCAAAAACACAACTCTGTCTGCATCCGACTTGTCGGTGGCATCTATGGTGAACACAAACACCTGGGACGCAAAGTCTGGCTGATGAACCATTGGCGCGTCTGACGCAATGTGCGGCTTTACCGGATAGAATACCCTGTCACCGGGGATCACCTTGCCGTTTAGTGTTTTCGAAATGTCGTCGTCTGCCAAAGTGAGTACTGTCTGGGCTACCTGTCCCTGCGATAGGAACTGTCTGTCTGCAATCATAAACGATGTGTTCTTTTGCACTTTTTCCGCAATTTCCTGAATCTTTGCTAATTGTTTTGTAAGTGTCTGGGCAATTTTTTCAACATCTGAATTTTTTATTTTTGCAACTGCCTGTGCTGCTTTTCTAATTCCGTCCTTTACTGTCTGCTCGCTTTCTCCAAGCAGTCCGACAATCTCCTTGTTTGCCAAATCAACTTCAGATGGACTGAGATCCTCAAAACCGCTAACTCTCAAGAACTCGGCAGCCGCTTTTGGATAAACCGTCTTGTAAATTCTATCAGAGTGAACTGGACCTGGGTTTGTTGCAATTGAGACTATTCCCTTTTCGGTTAGCTCCCACGACATTGCCTCCGCAAGTCTGTTTTTTGCACCCTGCGCCGCAGTGTATGGACTGCGAAATCTGTAAGGCCTTTGTTCAAACGGCCTTTCTTCGGTGAAGAATGTTGAAATTGTAATTATTTTTCCGCCGGCTTTCATTACTTTGAGTGCCTGAGACGATGTCCAGAACGTGCCTGTCAGGTGGATTGCGACTGCACTTTTGAATTCCTCTAGCGGCGCATTTGAAAAACAGGTGACTGGGCCTGAGACTCCCGCATTGTTTATTACGATATCGACAGTAGCGTTTACCTTTTTCAAGTCTTCGTACATCTGTGAAACGCCCGCCTCGTCGCTCACATCGACTCCTGGAAACAGCCAGACCTTTGCATTGCTGCCTACTCTGGCAATTATCTCGTCAAGTATTTTTTTTGTATCCTCGAGTGGCTCCCTGCGCCTTCCCAGAATGATTATGCTTGCCCCGTTTTCGGCAAACAACTTGGCGATCGTCTGGCCTATTCCGGTCCCACTGCCGGTAACTAGAACAACTTTATTTTGAAACTTTAACATGGATTTGCCAGCCTTTTTGTAATATTTATTTGGATCAATCCCGTCTGCAAAACTTGACCTTGACTGCATCCCTTCCCAAACCTATCACGTTCTGGCGGTTTTGAAGTAAACTCAATCTTTTTTTGCTAGTGTTTCTAACGGATGATATCATAGAATTGGCTGACCGCATGTGGCGAGATCACTCTCGCCATGGCGGAAATTAGCGTTTTACAATCCATTGCTCTTAAAAATAGGCCCGTGATTCGTCTAGGACAAAAGCTCCCAGTCGTTTTTGCCGCATTTGCATTGTTTGTTGTATGCGTTGATGTATTGCATGTACTCCAAGTCCGTGCATGGTCCTTGATCTGGAATTGTAATTCTAGTCTTACATGCCCTGCACTGTGCGATAAAATCGTTCAATCGTGATCCCTGCTTGTTTCTGTTTAATTAGTTTGATTTGTCCGATTGATGATGCGTGTTTTTAATGTCTAGGGTCTTTAACTTCATACCCTCATAATTCGTGCCTAAGTTGGTCATGATTTTTGTCATGTTGTGGTGTCAGAGTTTAACTGACTGTGAACTCTGTCTTTTTTAGGGGATGTTTTGTGAGCCTCACGTGAAGATTTGCAATGGCTTCGTCATTAAAAACTAGGTTGCATCTAGGACATTTCCATGACTTTGCGTTCATGGTCTCACCGTTGATTGTAACATAATAAACATGATCTGCATGTTTTCTGGAATTCCAAGAATTACAAAAAATTAAGAAGCAAATCTCACACCGTACGGATTCGATGTGATCAAACGCGTGTTTGATAAGATGATTGCACTCGATCGTTTATTTTGCTAGTGTTGTCTCGTCAGACGCATAGCCTCTTTCTTTTAGGAACTTTGAAAACTCGTCTGACTCTGTTATCATAAGATCAATAGTTCTTAGCAGTATTGCGTAAAAGAACTCCATTGCTTCATGGCTTCGTTGGCAATGGGGGCAAATGTTTGTATTTTTTGTGGGCAAAAATTTTTGCAGGCCCCTCTTGCTGCTAAACTCATCAAAAACAGACTTGAACGTCTTCATGATTGGCATGCGCAGATCTTCTGTGATGCCTTCAAGCAAGCCCTCGACCTTTAGGGCCGCATCAAATTCTTCATCAATGGCATATTTTCCCCACGTCCCTCTCTCACAGACGTATCTTTTTTTGCGTTCACCCTTGCTTTTTTTGTCTCGCGGATACAGAAAGATGTAATTCAATCGGTACAATTCTTTTAATGCGGAATAAACCACGCTCGATGGGAGGCTCTCCTTTGTGATTATCTCCTCCGCAGTAATGCCCTTGGCTCCTGCTTGTCGCATGTAATCCATTATCTTCCAAGTTATGTCCTTTGAAAGAATGTCTGCTTCTTGGTATGATTTGATTGGAAAATGCGTCAGGTACGTTTTGATGTTTTTTGATTTCTGGTTTTGAAACATTTCTGGCAATTTCTGTAATTGTGTGTTATTTAATAAACCTAATTTCTCAGAATTCTGGAATTACAGGAATTTGCGGAATTTCACTAGAATAGTTTAAGTTCCGCATGAAAAGGACGCCAAACGTGAATGAAAACCCGGACGAATCCAATTCATATTACTATATGATCCACATGGCTTACAAGTTTTCAATTTTGATGCTATAATCATTTTCGTGACGTTAAATGAACTATGCTTTGTTACTATTGCAAATGACGATTACCCTCTTTTTGGGAGGGTCTGCTGTTAGCCTGATACTTGGCGGGAAGAAACACGCAAGCCTTGTGATTTTCTCGCTTTCTGCAGCCGCATCGCTTTGCGCAATCGCTTTTGCATCTAATCAATTCCTAAGTGACGGTCCGACTCGATTTTCTTTTAAAGAAATCTTTCCATTGGTGGGATTCGATGTTTTGGTTGACAACACTTGCGCATTTTTTATTTTTCTGATTGGTGTGATATCGCTTGCAGTCTCGGTATACTCGATTGGCTATGCCAAGAAATATGGAAAAATTTCATCCTTTGGATTTTTATTTAATTTTTTCATCGTGTCGATGATTTTAGTTACAGTTTCAAATAATGTTTTTTCATTTTTGATTTTCTGGGAACTCATGTCGCTGACTTCATTTTTCTTGGTGATTTATGAGCATGAATCACAAAATAACCGCAAAGCGGCGATAAACTATCTTGTGATGACGCACTTTGGAACTGCGTTTATTGCCACTGCGTTTCTTTTATCATTCGTACAGACTGGCAGCTTTTCGTTCGACTCATTTCGTCAGCTTGGTTCGAACTCTATTTTCAAAGACGCAATTTTTGTATTTGCGCTGATTGGGTTTGGCACAAAGGCTGGCATGATGCCTTTTCATACGTGGTTGCCACAGGCACATCCTGCCGCCCCAAGCAATGTTTCGGCGCTGATGTCTGCAGTAATGCTAAAGATTGCAATTTATGGGATGATGAGATTCCTTTTTGATTTTAACAATATTTCAAGTCCGGATAACGCATGGTGGGGACTGCTGATGATTGCATTTGGGGCAGTATCATCAGTATTTGGAATCTTGTACGCAGTTGTTGAAAAGGATATCAAGCGAGGCTTGGCATTTAGCAGCATTGAGAACGTGGGCTTGATATTCATGGGGCTTGGCCTGACCGTAGTTTTCGCATCCTATGATCTGCGTGCCTTGTCTGCATTTGCACTGATGGCAACAATGTATCACGTGATAAACCACGCAATATTCAAGAGCCTTCTCTTCATGGGCGCCGGATCAGTTCAGTTTGCCACCCATACCAAGGATATGGAAAAGTTGGGGGGCCTCATCAAAAAAATGCCATGGACTGCACTGTTGTTTTTGATTGGCTGCCTGGCAATATCTGGGCTTCCGCCGTTTAATGGATTTGTAAGCGAGTGGATGCTATTGCAGTCTTTTCTGCTGACATCTCAGGTACCTGACACCTTACTGCAGATATCGATTGCGATTGCTAGCCTTGCCTTTGCACTGACCATTGGAATTTCGGTTGCAACATTTGTCAGGCTCTTTGGAATTTCGTTTCTCTCAAAGCCACGATCTGAACTTGCCGCTCACATACGTGAAGTGCCGCGTTCAATGCTGGCAGGAAAGTCGATTGTTGCCGCCCTTGCGATAATTCTTGGAATAATGCCATTTGTTGGAATAAATCTTGTTTCAATCTCCTTTGGTCTTTCAGGTGTGCAGGCAAATCCGTTTGCACCGCTGGTCTCTGACACGCACGACCCAATCTATGCCAGCATTTCCATGCCAACAGTTCTGATTTTGCTTGGATGCGTGTCTGTCGGAGCGTTTGGATTTGTCAGGGCAATAGGCGGCAAGACACAAAAAATTACAAGCAGCACGTGGGACTGCGGATTTGGAAGTCTAAGTGAGCGCATGCAGTACACCGCGTCATCCGTTTCTTATCCGCTGAGAATTATTTTCCGGTTTCTTTTCAGGCCTACACTGCAAATCCAAAAAGAACTGGAGCATAGTTCGTCCAACTATGAAAAAAGATCTGTTGCCCTAACCCAGTCCACAGAGGACATCTTTGAGCAAAAATTATACCGTTCGATTATATCTGCAAGCATTGCATTTTTTGGCAAAATTCGCCTGGTTCAGACAGGCAAGGTAAATGCCTACGTGCTATATGTGATGCTGATCCTGGTGGTTCTTTTGATTTACGTGAGGCTTCAGTGATGACATTGGACCTAATCTCAGTTGCGATTGGAATCATTCAAACTCTGGTTCTAGTTGTTCTGGCTCCGCTTCTAACGGGAATTATGAGAAAAACCAAGGCAAGAACGCAAAAAAGAATCGGAAGCAGCATACTCCAACCGTACTATGACATGATAAAACTGATGAAAAAAGACGAAGTGGTCTCCGAGAGCAGCTCCTGGATATTCAGAGCAAGTCCCTGGATCAATTTTGTGTCAGTTGTTGCCGCCGCATGCTTTGTCCCGGTGATGATTTTCTATTCCCCGTTTGGCCTTGCAGGAGACCTATTGGTTGTCATAGGGCTTTTTGGATTGGGCAGGTTTTTCACACTTTTGGCAGGACTGGACGTTGCAAGCTCCTTTGGCGGATTGGGTAGCAGCCGGGAGATGATGGTGTCTGCGTTGATTGAACCGGCTTTATTCATTACCGTTTTTGCGCTGTCGCTGACCTTGGGCGGGACAAATCTTTCCACAATGGTTGAATCTGCCACTCATTCGACAGTCCTTGCTCCGAGCATAATATTTGCGGCGATTTCGCTTTTCATCATAATCCTTGCCGAAACTGGACGACTGCCGTTTGACAACCCCGCAACACATCTTGAGCTAACCATGATGCATGAGGCAACCATCCTAGAGTATTCTGGAAAAGGCCTGGCACTCGTTGAATGGTCGCAGTCAATAAAACAGATAGTGCTGTTTGGCCTCTTTGTAAACCTGTTTGTCCCGTTTGGAATATCCACCGCGGAATCATTTGCGATTCTAGGCATTGGGCTGATGTTTTTTGTTGCCAAGACTGCGTTTCTTTCTATCTTCATTGCGTTCATTGAAACTAAAGTTGCAAAATGGCGTCTGTTCCGTGTACCGGATCTGATTTCCATGGCAGTTGCAAGCTCAATAATTGGAGTGATTTTCTTTTATCTAAAGTGATGATGTGATGGCAGACAACAACGTTCTTCAAATTTCCGCCGCGGTTTTGCTCATAGCTACCTTTGCAGTAGTCTCAAGAAGGGGATTCATGGACTGGCTTAACGCGTACCGCTATCAGTCCATAGTGCTTGCCGCAATCACTGCGCTCATTGCGTCAATTACTGGAATCTGGGAAATCTATATCGCTGCCGGACTGACTTTGCTGATAAAGGCAATCATCATCCCGAAAATTCTCTTGCGAATCACTGGCAAGCTTACACTGGAAGTTAGAACGGAGATAAGCCCATACATTAGCATCCGCGCGTCTGTGCTGATCTCGGCAATGCTGGTGGCACTGTCGTATTTTCTGACGCAGCAGATCTCAATTAAAACCGACAGCATCGTGAGCACGTTTCTGCCGGTTTCCGTATCCTTGTTTCTGATTGGGCTGTTTGTAATGGTGGTGAGAAAGAAAGCGCTGAGTCAGGTCGTGGGGCTGCTGATTCTTGAGAATGGCCTGTTCCTATTTGCAACCGCATTGACGCATGGGCTTTCTCTTGTTATTGAGATTGGAATCTTTGTAGACATTTTGGTCGGAATAATAATTTCTGCAATTCTGATGTCCAGAATCAACTACACGTTTGATAGCCTAAGTGTCGAGAATCTTGAAAGCCTGAGGGATGACTGATGAACGGAAATTTTGATTATTTCGTGATATCCTTGCTACTGACGCCAGTAATTAGCGGCGTTCTGGTCACAGTGTTGCGAAAAAAAAGGACAATCGAGGTAATAACTGCAACTTCGATGGGCTTGGTTCTGATTCAGTGCTTGTTTTTGGTATATGAAATATCCAGCAAAAAATCGATTTCTGCGTTTGGCGAGTTTTTCTATGCCGATGCCGTAAGCGCGTTTGTAATTCTGCCAATAGCCGGAGTTGGGTTTATCACGTCACTGTACTCGATTAACTACATAGGCCGACAGTACGACACTGGCGTCTTGGATCAAAAGCGTCTTGTAAGGTACTATCAGGGATTTAATGCGTTTATTTTTACAATGCTTCTGGTCCCGCTGTCGAACAATATCGGAATAATGTGGGTGGCAATTGAGGCAACCACGCTTGTTTCAGTCCTTCTCATAATGCTGTATGTCAAAGAAAGTGCGATTGAGGCGTCTTGGAAGTATTTGATAGTGGCCACCGTCGGATTATCGTTTGCCCTTTTTGGAATAATTTTATTCAACTATGCAAACATTGGCTCAACAAGTCCGGACGATGCGACAAACTGGACTAGTCTGCTGAGAAACGCCAAATCTCTTGATCCAAACATAATCAAAATTGCGTTTGTTTTTGTTTTAGTGGGGCTTGGCACAAAGGCGGGCCTTGCACCCATGCATACGTGGCTGCCTGACGCCCACAGCGAGGCGCCGACCCCGGTGAGCGCGCTGTTGTCTGGAGTCTTGCTAAACTGTGCCATATACGGAATAATCAGATTTCACATGATTAGCAGTGCGGGAATGGGTAGCGGGTTCTCAGGGGAATTGCTGATAATACTTGGAGTCATATCGATGGGCATTGCCGCAGTGTCAATTTATTTCCAAAAGGACATGAAAAGACTGCTTGCCTTCTCAAGCATCGAGCACATGGGAATAATTTCCGTTGCAATAGGATTTGGCGGATTTTTGGGAATCTATGGAGGCATGCTGCACATGATTAATCACTCCGTCGCAAAGCCGCTGATGTTTTTTGCCAGCGGAACCATCAGCCAAAAATACGAAACAAAGGCAATCTCAAAAATCAGAGGCATCATCAAAACAATGCCGCTTACCGGCGCATTGTTTCTGATTGGAGGGTTGGCAATCATCGGGCTGCCTCCGTTTGGAATCTTCTTGAGCGAGTTCTTTGTACTGAGCTCTGGTTTTGATAACGGCCAGTTTGTCGCCATTTTATTCATGCTGGTGTTTCTCGTTGTAATTTTTGCAGGCTTTATCAAACATCTAGTCAGCATGATATTTGGAACTCCGGAAAAAGAGATGAAAAAAGGAGAGCTTGGAAAGTTGTCCATAATCCCGATGATAATATTGGGCGTACTGACAATAGTTCTTGGGATCTATCTACCTGACCATCTCAAAGAACTGACAAATGACGCTTCACGCATAATTGGAGGAAAGTAGGTGCGATAAATGGAATTATCTGAATACGGTCTAGACATAGCTGCCAAGTTTGGAGAAGATGTAAAAACTGAATTGATCAACGGTAACGAAATTCACATTTTTGCCGACGCCGACAACATAATCGAACTGTGCCACTTCATTCATTCCAATCTTGGGTGCCGACTGTTATCCGTAATTTGCAATGATGAGCGCCAGATCAGCGGAATGTTCGTCTTTCGATATGTATTTGGGAAGGAAAGCGGCGAAGACGTTTTCTTTGTAGCCACATCGAGCATTGACGGAAAAGACATCTGCTTTCCGACCCTGACTCGATACATTCCGTCTGCGTCACTTTATGAGCGGGAGATCAAAGACATGTTTGGGCTGATTCCGAAAGGAAGTTCTGATCAGAGACCCCTCTTGCTGCACAGCTGGCCTGAGGGCAACTATCCGCTAAGGAAAGACTTTGACATCAAAACCAAAGTCCAAAAGAGCAAAGACGAGTACCAATTTCTCAAAGTCGCTGGGGACGGAGTCTGCGAAATACCTGTAGGACCAGTCCATGCCGGAATAATCGAGCCTGGCCATTTTCGATTCAGCACGCTGGGGGAGAGCATCATAAATCTGGAAACTCGTCTTTTCTACACCCACAAAGGAGTTGAAAAGCTAGCAGAACAAATGCCAATGGAAGACGTAGTGTTGCTGTCTGAGCGAATTGCCGGAGATGAGTCAGTTGCAAACTCTACTGCCCTGTGCCAAGCGATAGAAAAAATTGCCAAGGCAAAGATTCCAACAAAAGCAGCTCAGACAAGAACAATTTGCGCCGAAATGGAAAGAATCTATAATCATCTTGGAACGCTGGCAGGACTGTCAACTGACGCCGGATTTGCGTTTGGGGCTGCTAGGCTGAACATTCTAAAGGAAATGATGATGAATCTAAATGAAAAAACAAGCGGTAGCCGCCTACTGTTTGGCGTAAACCGAATAGGCGGAGTCAAAATTGATCTGACAGATGCAAATAAAAAAATGATCATCAGTGAGACAGAATCACTCGGAAACGAATTTTACAAAGTTTTTGAGTTTTTAAGAAAAAAATCTTCATTTATTGACAGACTCAAAAACACTGGAACAATCACAAAGGAAGATGCGGCTGGCTTTGGCATAGTTGGCGTTGCAGCGCGCAGTGTCGGAATAGACGTCGACACCAGAAAAGATCATCCATATGCAAACTATCCATCACTGCATCTGGACAAACACCATGACACGCCGTATCACAAAATGAAGTACGAAGTTGAGCTACAAAAACGAAATGGGGACGCCCTGTCAAGATTTGTGCTTCGCGCAGAGGAAATCCAAAACTCGATTATGCTAATACATCAAACACTACGTGACTTGGAAAATGAGCAACCTATTTGGTGTGATGTTGGGCCACTTGAACCGCATCTGCATGCACTTGGTTATTCTGAATCACACAGGGGACAAACCATGCATTGGGTTATGATTGGGAAAAACAATTCGATTTACCGATATAAGATAAGGACTGCGTCATTTTGCAATTGGAAAATCATAGAGCAGGCAGTACTAAATGACATAGTTGCAGATTTCCCACTTGTCAACAAAAGCCTCGATCTTTCATATTCAGGTAATGATCTATGACAAACTCTGATAAAAATTCCATAATGGATGACAAGATTGTAACTGTTCAGAACCCGACCGACATGACTGGTGTCTCATCCGGGTATCGGGGAAAGGTTGTCATAGCGCACGATAAAGTCTCTGAAATCGACTTTGAAAATCTTGATAAAACTTGTCCGACGCACTCTTTTGATTTTGACAAGAAAAGTCAGGCGTTATCTGTGGATCATGGAAAATGTATAACGTGCGACAAATGTCGTGTACTGTCTCCTACGTTAATCAAAATTAAAAGTAATTTTGCACCTGCGTCTAAAAATAAGGCAGGACTTGTCGAGTCTTTTGACGTTGGAACTGCTGAAAGATCCTACGACGAACTTGGTAAAGAATTAAAAGAAAAAATCCACAATCTGTACGGGCGTTCGCTTGCGATACGTGAAGTTGATGCGGGCTCATGTAATGGATGCGAAGTAGAAATCACCGCGCTAAACAATCCAATTTATGACATTGAACGATTTGGCATTCATTTTGTCGCATCGCCACGTCATGCGGATCTTTTGCTAGTTACAGGGCCCTCTTCTAGAAACATGGAGATTGCGCTAAAGCGAACATACGACGCAACCCCAAATCCAAAATTAGTGGTTGCAGTAGGGGCATGCGCATGCAGTGGAGGCATTTTTGGAGACACGTATGCCACTACTGGAGGGATTGACAGAATCGTGCCGGTCGATGTCTACATTCCAGGGTGCCCGCCGCGACCTCAAGCACTGATCTATGGAATACTTCTTGCAATCGATAAAAAGCTAGCCGCAAAATCTAACCTGTAATTAGAACGAAAAATGCGCCGTCTATTTCTTGCTTTGAATTGAATCTTTATTGGTTAATTTTCTTAGACCCATGAACAGTTTGGTTTTGTATCTGTGACCGTTATTCATATAATTGCCATTACATGATTAACCTGAACAAATACTCACGAATTGGCTTTATCATTTGATTTTCAATCTTAACATGAAACATGGAGCACGTCCGTCATAAAATTAGAAAATATATCCTTACAAATTTCTAAAAGTGACTTGCTATTCCTGCCAGATGGCATATTCATCATTATCACGAATGATAATATTTTGAAAATCTTTAGGCAGACGTTCAAATGTTTTTCGATCTATCTTGACTCCATTAGTTTTTGTATCTGTATCAATTGTAATTTTATCTATTTTAATGTCGTATAATCTTACATCCCTTAGATTACATTTTCGTAAGATTATTTCATTAAGAGTCGCTTTTTCTAATGATGCTTCGGTAAAATCTACTTCTTCGCAAACACATTTTGTAAGATTCGTGTTTACTAGAGAGCAGTTACGAAGAACAGCTTTGAGAAAACGACTTCCAGAAAGATCACTGTTTGAGAGTATCGCGTTTGTCAGATTTATAGCCCCGAATTTTCTCCTAGGTAGATTAAGATCTTCTAATTTGGAATTTTGTAGGTTGCAATTCGTAAATTCAGTATCTGTAGTTTCAGCCAAATAAAATGAACAACTGGTTAATTGGGAGTTTTTAAATGTTGTATTTGTTAAAATAGAATTATCAAAATTGCATCCGTCTAGTACGGCGTTAGTTATTGATGAGTCCGTTAGATCACTATCACTAAAATCCACCGAACTTGCAATAACATTATCTAGATTGCAGCCAAGAAATTTCGATCTCTGAAATTTTGAATTAGAAAGATTAGATGTAGTGAAAACTGAATCTGAAAAATTAGAAAATCTTCCATTACAGTTAGTTAAATTAGCATTTTGAGCTTTAATTTCATGGAGATTTGCATGAACTAAGCTACTCTGTGACATATTGCAGTTATTGAAAGATGAATTTGTGAATTTACCGTTGTTCATAATTACTTGTGAGAGATTCCCACCGTCAAATGTGCAATTTGTTAACGTTGATCCTTGTAAATCTGCGCTTGGCATATTTGCATTGGATATATCTTCTGAATCAAACGGTTCTTTCAGAACAACTAATAGTGTAATTAAATTACTTAACAAATATCCGAGGTTCTCGGTACTACCTTGTTTACATTTATTGAACAAATCTTTTAGAAATTGCTTTTGTCCTATCATTTCTTTCAAAAATAGAATTATTTCTGGATTTAAGATAATTGCTCCGAATGAAGCTGCTAACTCCTGTATTGATTTTTGTCTTGTTTCTTCCTCTGGTATGTTTCTTCGATATGCCGGTTTGGCTGCACCAAGCTCAATGGCAAATTTATATGCTACAAAAAATTCCGTCATTGATTTATGAGAAAATTCAAAGAATCCACGCTCATCTCGTTTAAGAAATGTATTGGTTCTCAAATCGTTAGCATAATAATCAATTTCGCTGGTGTCTACATTATAGTAATTATTGATAAAATCTGGGATTTTTTTCCAATGGATTTTTAATTCTTGAGATTTTAACATGTACCAAGCAAGTGCTATGACAAAAAATAATGATTGCCATTTGTTACTAAGATATGTTCTACCTTCTGAATGCGCTTGACCTAACCATCTGTCTGTATAAATATGATAGATCGTAGATGCGTCAATACTGCTGCTGTCAACAATATCTTGCATTATTTCAATTAACATGGGTATCAAAACTGGCTTATGTGCCAAGCTTGGAATGTCATAGACCGATCGCAGTTTTTCCCAATATCCTTTTGCTTTCTGTGGATCACCTATTCTTTTTGTCATTACTTCTACAATTTGCTCATCAGATAATTCTTCTAGTTGAATAATCTCAAATCCTGCTTGAGTGGTAGGTAGTGTCGACGATGTTTTTGTCTTACCGCTTAGTATTCTGTGCGATTCTATTTCGTATCTGAAATATGTAGTTCTGCACGTTAATAGTACCTTACTTTTTAAATTAGCCACTTTTGCCAGTTCTTTGAAGTTTTCAGTTACAACGTTAAAGTCTACTTTTTGTGCCATTTCATCAAAACCGTCAAAAATCAATAGAAACTTACCTTGATTATTTAGTTCTACAAATGTTTCATACCCTCCCTGCAATTCAAAATTATACTCATTTAATAATAAATCAGTAATTAGTTGCTGTATGCTATATGATTTTGCATAATCTCTTAATGAAATAAAAATTGGGAGTTTGTTATTATCAGGATCCTCAATATACTTATCCAAACAGATTTTTGCGAAGCGTCGAGAAAACCAAGTTTTACCTGAGCCAAAATCGCCAAGTAATGCTAAGTGTTTTTGGGATCTATCTGACAGCCATCGTAATACATACGAATCCACATCTCCTAACTGTTCATTGATAAATTGGACTTCGTCTTCAACATTACTTTTTTTATAACATTTTAAGGGTACATAATATTTTGAAATTTCTTGTTTATCGTATTCATTTCTTAGTTTATCAAAATATTTTTCGGGTTTTAATATACTTCTATAAAACTGAGCTTGTGTCTGTATGACTACATTGTTTTCTAATGCTAACGTGCTGGCTGCGGGGGATATTCTATTATATGTAAATAAAAATGCTCTTGCGGCATCAATTTCTGTTATGTGTTTCACCGCGTAATTTACATCATTACTGGTAATTTCACCATTTACGCATCTGACAAATACTTTGGTTTTACCCGACCAATGTGAGATGGTAGCTTGAAAGTCAGCAGTGTCACTATTAAAAACACAGTTGTGAATCGCGTAACCCATTTTACGCCAGACTGACATTATTTCACTTGCCACTGGGTTGATATTCTGTAACGCATCTGGACTCTCAGGTGTAATTTTTTGCAAATAATGTTTAAGTGTGTCTTGATCATTTAATGTTGGAACTGTTGAAAATCTTCCTTCTTTTTGATTTAAAAATGACCTGACTAGTATATCTGTAATGTCTTTTTTCACTTTTCTTCCTAAATCCCCGGAATTGTCAAAATACTGAATGGTATGTTTTTGTTTAAATTCACGTAATAAATTTCTAAGATTAGAATGACGACCTGTGATATTGTAGTCGCTCACATAGATCAAAATTTCTTTTTTACTTTCTAATGCAATTCGATATTCTTTTTCTGTCGCCTCACTATATTCTTCTCTAAAAATTCCGACGTAGATGTGGCAACTGGAAACTTCTTCACTAAATACTTCTTCAGAAGATTCGGTTCGTGATCCGGAGTCTTTTTCAAAAATAAATGTATTGAAGTCTAAATTGGTAAGAACATTCTTGATCTCAATTCGTTCATTATGTAACTCGTGAGTTCGAGAACTTATGAAAATATCAAGCTTTTTCAATAATTTATCATCTAAACTCAAGTTAAAATTGTTTTATGCGAATTACGTAATATTGTGGGGTACTAACTAGCGAATATAAGACCGATTAATGATGTTCACATTTTATTTATCTATTTTTGTACGCTCGTAATCTTTTGTTTGTATAATGATAGATTTTGTGATTATGACCGTTATTCATATAATATACAATATGTGAATAACCCTCACGGGCTACTCATACGCTGGCTTTGGCGTTTCATTTTCCATTTTAAAATGAAAATGGAAAATCAGCGTCCTACAGCCTTTGTCTAGTGGTAAATGGGATCTCCTCGTTTCTTCTATCTGATCTCAATTTTCCCTTTAGCCATGTTCATTGAATTGGGGTTAATGGAGAAAACCTAATAGAAGATAAGAATGTGTTAAAAATTAGAACGTAAAATTATGACCTGGTTAAAAGAAACAATTTCTACGGTAATCATCCTTATCGTTAATGTTGCAGGATTGGGAATTGGATATGCACTATTCAATACATATTCAAATCAACAATATGAACAATATTCTGTTTATTTTCAGCCATTGACTACCTCAATAGGAATAATCTTGGGATTAATATTGGTAGTCAGCATGTTCTATCTAGGTAAATTTCATGATTATTGTAAAGAAATAATATTTCATGAAGATCAAGTATTGGAATCGTTTGCCATAATAAAAGAAAAACTTAGTTCAAATTTTGAAGAAAAATCTCAAATTAATCAATCGTACAAATCGCTAATTTCTACAATTAACCCAAAAGAGGCTCATAATATATCAAATGAATTGGGAACAATAAAAAAAAATTTCATAGACTGTGAAAATGCCACTAAAGGAGTTATTGATGCGTTACAAGGATTTTCTTCTTTGATACGCAAATATCCAAAAGACACAATTCTTTCGTTTTTTCTACATTCTTTCCCATTCACAATTATTTTTGCTTGGACTGTAGCAAATATGGTCGAACCTAATCTTGGTGTATTTTATTTTCTAGTAATTGGAATTGTAGTTGGAATATGCAATTTTATACATAGTTGGTACTCACATGAGAGTAGAATGTCGGCTGCAATGGAAACACTAGAAAGCTATCTTTCAACCAAAAGACAGTTTTTCTCTTTTGTGAGGAGTCTTTCAAATGAAGAAAAAATCCTTGAACAGCTTAATGCATCTATAAAAGAAAAATTACTAGAACAAAGAAAACATGCTGCCTCATAATCCAATATTAAATTCGATTTGCTAAGGAATAATTCAAACTCACTGGTACTAGGCTGCAAACTCACTGGTACTAGGCTGCAAACTCACTGGTACTAGGCTGCAAACTCACTGGTACTAGGCTGCAAACTCACTGGTACTAGGCTGCACTGGTTTTGTGCCTGCATTTTAAAATGAAGAGCCAGCCTCAGCCCCAGCACTGCATTCATACTGGTAGGGGCACCAAAATCACTGCCCCTAGCTGGAGGGGTCTCCAGTGAATCTGGGGTAGTCAGATTTGATTAAAATTCCGATTTTTGAAAAATCAGCCCCCGTCAGTGGAGTTATAATCCCTGTAAAACTCCTGAACGAGTTATAAGTCATCTAAAACGTGTTATGAGCCCTGTAAAAGGCATCACTGTAGCGATTATTTTGATTCGCTGAATATCTCAATGAACGACTTTATCGATTCCGGAGACATGGTGACAAAATCTACACCGATCGGCTGATTCGGATTCAGGTTGTATCTCTGGGCAAACTTTCTTGTCAATTCCTTGCGTTTTTCTGAATCCTTTTCATTTTGGATTCGATCCCATTCATGCCCTACTGCTATGCTGATTTTGAGGTTTTCCATATCTTTTTTGAGTTCTGCAAATCTTTCATTCTCCATCTTCTCGTGCTGGGATTTTAATTCGGCAATCTTGGCTTCATGCTCTGCTTTTTCAGATTCTAACTGTGCTTTTACCATCAAGGTATCATCTACGATTAGGTCTCTCATAGCCAAAATGTATTCTGAAAACAGTTCTTGCTTGGTTGGCTTGTAATACGAACTATCTAACCCGTTCTTATGTCCTAGGAGCCTCTCGACTGCGTTTTGGTTAATGTTCTTGTTTAGTTTGAGTATGGTGGCAAATCTCTTACGCAGACCGTGAAAACGCATCTGCTCAAACCTTTTACCTTTTGGTTTTCTTATGTTGGCGTCTTTTAGTATGCCTTTCATCATTCCAGTTAGGCTGTTTATTGTCATTGGTTGCGCTTTGGCTGATCCTATGCTGTATCTGGCTCTAAAAACGGGACTTTCTGGGGTAAGTGTTTCTTCATTATTTCGCCTTTGGTTAAAATAATTGTCAAGTGTTGCACTTGCCTCCGTCGTTAGAAATGTTAGATATTCTTCCCTTTCTCCAGCGTAGACTAGAATTGATTTGCACCCGTTGGGCATTTCTGCCAAGTGTTTAAGCTTTAGTTCTGGTAGTGCGCCAATCCTTACCCCAGAAGATGCCAAAAAATGAATAATTGACTTGTCTCGTAACGCGCGAGCAACTTCAAGCATCCTTTTGATATTGTCCGTTGAATAAGGTGTATCTGTGGACTTGGGGGTTTCAATGTTGGTTAATAGCTTCTTTAGTTTTTTCCAGTTGAGCACAATGTCATTCATCACTAGAAACAACTGGATGGCACAAACGCCCTGATTGATGTATGCCCTGCTTAGCCCTTTTCGTTTTAGGTGGATAATGTAATCCTCAATGTAGATCTGGATCTGCTTTGGCTCTATTTCTAAGATCGATTCAATGGATCTGAATTTGAAATATTTCTTGAAGGCGTTTAACTGATAATCATACGCCTTTCTTGTGGCTGGAGATTTGATGGACTCGAAGAACATCTCCAAAGCCCTAGATTCTGTCATGGTGGTAAATAGTGCCAAAATAATTTAAGGGTACTAGACAAATCTAGAATCTTTATTTGTGGGTACAAAATCAATATCTTCATGCACGATTCCGAATCTGATACTTTTGTGCGACACACTTGGCCAGAAAAGGTCTCACACATGCTAAAGGAGATCGGAGTGGACTCGGTTCCAAAGGAAAGGGGTACTGACTCTGTAGAAAAAGGCGATTATTATGGACGATCTTTCTCACAAACGCCGCGAATGGTTACAAACCAAGGCTGCGTTGAACTAAAAAATTCTAATATTGACGTAATTCAGATAATTCAAAAAGGGTAACACATGCAAGATTCTACTATTTCTCCGTGGGGCGCACAGGACAGATTTCAGGCTCATTTTATTGTCAAAGTAAATGTTGCTAGCCCTTCCAAATATGTGGCAAGGACTATGCTGAAAACAAAAGGACACTTTGCCACAAAAAAAGTAGAGTCAGTAAGGTGGGATGGCGGAATGCTTGCAGATGAACTCAACAAAGATTCTCAACTAAATGATCTAATTGCAAAGCAAAGCGTAAAGGATGCGACTATCTTTGTCGACCCGTCCGATAACGGAGTTCGGATATACGGCAAGTGGGAAAACAGCTATGACTTTAAGATTACAAAAGACATGTATGCGATTTATGATAAAATTGCAGAATGTGTAAAGAAAATCTAGGCTCTCCACCAATCTAGTGCAAGATAATCTGTTTTTTCGCCGTGCGGTATCGCAAGTATGAAATTTTTCTTTACACTCGTTGCGAGTCTTCCTGCAAGCACCACTCCAGTTGATGATATGGTGTCGTTTCTATTGTATACATGAACCAAATATGGTGCGTGATCAATTCCCGGCCCCCTCTGGTACACTGCAAAATCGCATCCAAATTTTATTCCTGGATTCACAATGTATTTCTTGTCTCTGAATTCCTTGTAGACGAGATATTTCTTATCAAAATTATGATACTCGTTTCTGCAAATTTCCATCATCTGATCTATTGTTATTTTCTTTTTTGCCCGGAAAATTGCAAGTTTTGATTTTTCCTGCAAGTAGCATCCCTCGATTAGGTCTAAGATTAGCGGCACGTTGATTTCTTCAGGCTTTGGCTTTGCCATGCCGATTGGCTTCCCATAATACGTGTCTGTGAAAAGCTCACGCGCGTCGTCCGAATCCCACACGATGATTCTGTTTTCTATGATGTCGCCTTTCATGATATGGGACAAATTAGCAGCATTAAAAATTATTGCGATTCGCCAGATGTGGATGTTTCTAGTAAAAATAGAAAAATAATGGTTATAGACTCAGTGCAAGTAAGATAAATGAGTCTGATACCTGTTGGCACTTGTCTGACATTTCCTCAATTCCTTGAATGACGTCCTTGACAAGCATTAGTTCTTTGATGTTTGTGATTTCGTCTAATGCCTTGACTATTGCCATTCTGTATTTTTTGTCAATTTCGCGTTCTATTTTTTGGGTCTCTTGCGCAAGCTCAATTGCATTTGCGGCGTTCGTGTTGAGTCCGCGGACTATCTCGTTGAGTTTGTACACCTCATCTACTACAAGCTCGATTAGCACTGAAATGTCTCCATCTAGCTTGGCATTCTTTAGTGTAGCTGGCTTGATGTTTGATAATTTGAAAGCAATTCCTGTTATGTAGCCTGCAATTTCGTCCATCGTGTATGCCGTGTTCAAAAGATTTTCCCTGTTCATGATGAGTCCGCCAACATCTGCGACCTCACGAGTGATTTTTCGTCGAAGGTTTTCAACTTCTTCCTCAATGCTTGAGATCTGCTCGTTTGCAGCTTTTACTCCCGCCTTGTCTTTTTTCATAAGGAGGTCTGGCAGCGTTGCAAGTTCTCTTGCAGCATTTAAGATTCTGTTTATTTCGTCTTGTAAAACCGCGATTGCTTTTCGCTTTGCTTGGACCTCTAGCTCCCCACTATACATCCTTTTTTAGACTTGTCTTGGTCTTAATTAATCTTGCACAGAATGCGCTCAAACCTCTGAAACATTCTGTGTTACTTTTTTCTGATTTCTGTAAAGTGTAACTACTTCTTGATCTGTCGATGCATCTTCTGGCGCTTTTTCATCTCTGATCTTGCCTGTGAACTTTGGAAACCTGAGTGCAAGACCGCTTCCCTTTCGTACTATATCTTTTGCACACGTGTGTACTGGGCTTAGGGTTATCTCTGACGCCACTATCTCAATTACCAATTCCGGCTCAAACCACACATCTGGCTCCATGCCGCTCTCGATTCTTGGATTTTTCTTTAGGGTAACCTTGTTAGAAAGAATCTGATACAGCTGATCCAAATTCTCGTCTGTAAATCCTGTGCCGACCTTACAGATGCTCTCAAAGGCGTCATTTTCTTGGTTGTATGTGGCAAGCAGCAGAGTCCCGTATTTTCCAGTCCTTCTGCCCTTTCCAAAGAACGCACCAATTACGACCAGATCAAGGCTGTCCCCAAGCTCGTTTCTGTATTCCCGCTTTAGCTTAAGCCAGTTGCTTCCTCTTGCGCCTGCCCTGTATGGCGCATCAAGTACCTTCAGCATCAGCCCCTCGCACCCAGCATTGATTCCATTTTCCAAAAAATCTTCGACTTCGTTTTCCGATCTTACGATTATTTTCGGAACAAGTTTTACAAATTCGTTTTCAGTTGTAATGTCCTCTAGTTTCTTTCTTCTTTCCACATATGTCGAGTTTAGCAGATCTTTTCCGTTCAGATACATGATGTCAAAGAGATTGACCGTTATTGGATACTGGGATACGATTCTATCGATGTTGTATTTTCTTCGCCTGTGCATCAATTCCTGGAACGGAAGAAACTCACCGGTGTTCTCGTTTATCGCGACTGCCTCTGCCTCCAAAATTATTTCCTGCGTCTTTAACGCCTTTGGAATGTTTTCGACAATGTCCGGATAATGGCTGGTGATGTTTTCGAGCCTTCTTGAGAATAATATCACTCTGTCCTCCCCTAGGTGAATCTGGACCCTCTCTCCGTCAAGCTTGTACTCTGCTGCAAACTCTTTGCCTAGCTTCTCACTTGCCTCCGCTGCGCTTTTGACGCGTTCTGCAAGCATTGGTCGAATCGGACTGAACAACGAAACATGAAACTCATCCAGCCCATCCAAGTTTTTTTCTGCTACAATTTCTGCAACTCTTCCAAGGTCTGATGAAACATTGTACGCAGCTTCAAGTTTTTCGCGATTCGCACGAGAACCGGTGTATGCGATTGCAAGCGCGTCCATTACCGTATTGTCCGCAATGCCGAGTCTTAGCGTACCCATTGCTATTTTGAGAATGAACTTTGCCTCTTGCGGGGTGGCGTCGTTTAGGAGACTGGAAATGTACTTCATCTTCATGTCCTGTGATCTTGCGCCTTCCAGCTTTGCAATTTTGAACAAAGTATCGTATACTCTTTCTGCAGTTATTTGCTGCATGAGAAACGTCGTCTGCGTTTTTTGCTCAAGTGCTTTTGATGCAGCGTGTCCCAAGTCGCCATCTTCGAAAAAGAGATCCTGGATTTTTCTAACTGAGCTGCCAGACGATTTTGCGATTGCTCTAATCGCAAGTTTTTCAGCTACTCCGAGCTCAACCCCCTCAAAATCCGGCCGTAACTTGCCCTGAATCAAATAAACTATTTTTGAAATGCTTTCCCTCGGAGTTACCTTGAACAAGTCCACCAAATGCTGCGTAAGCTCAAGTCTTTTTGTAGTGGCCTCCATCTTCTCAAAGGTATCTGATATTAACGAAAATTGCACTGGATTTTTTTAATTATTCTTGAATAAAAGTCTGAGTAGGTAAAATGCTAATTTGCGCTACTTGGGCGATTCTTTTGTAAATACTTTGGCGTTGATTGGCATTCTTGCTATTTTAGTTTCAAGTGAGTCTTTATCTTTAGCATGATTTCGGAATTTCGGTTTGCCAATTTGGAATAATAGTCGCCAAGCTCGTCGTCGTTTAGGAACCGATTGTTCTGCAAAAGGAATTTGTCAAAGAATACACCCGATATGTATCCTATGTAAAGCCCATACGAAAAGTCAATCAGGGAGCCTCCAATGTTGTTGCTCTTTGATGCTGCAAGCACCATGCTTGGATATTCTAATGCATAATCGATTATCTCTGTGAGGTTTTTTTCTTGGATTACGTCTAATGGCATTTTATTAAAATGGAATCTGCTTGGTATTTAGCGCTTATGATTTGTGATTCTAGATGTACCTGAAAATTGTTTTTTTGTCACTGTTTGGGGCGTCAGAGACCATTGCAAAGTTGTGCAATGGATAGTCGTTCTTGTATTGCTTCATGAAGCTCCATGCCACGTCGTGATTCTTAAAGTCGGTTCTCAAGCCATCTATCTTCGTCTGATTTCCATATACGTCAAAAATCACAACTGCGTATTTTTTTGGTCTGTTGTGGGGCCTTGCTTTTAGAAACCACGTAAACGCAAATGCAAAAACCATCACCAAAATGAACGCCGCACCGACATCTTTGAAAAATCCCGTGACTGCGCTTGGTATCGTTTGGCTAAATATTGTGAAAATTATGTGCGATACCGAACCTATCCAAAATCCAAACAGGACAGACTTTACAACATCGAGGGTACTAGACCTCATGTTAACAATTTGTGATTCTTGCACTTAACCTTATTGCTGTATTTGTTGATGACACCTAATCTGGATCTTCGTATTTTTTGTTGCCGTAGGATTTTGCCTCTTCTAGGGGTTTCATCTTTTTCTTAAGTCCTTCAAGTGCTGCCTTGTAACCCTCTGCATATTCAAGTTCTGCTGGAACAAGTGTTGCTGGGTGGATGAATCCCTGGCTTCTCATTGCGAGTGCCTTTTTGGTTGCAATTTCTCGTATGTAGTCCCAGTCGGGAGTTGAGAACCCGTCAAACGGTCCTGTGAACTTGCCATTGTGCATGGAAAATACCAAAGCCTCTATGATTGGAATGCAAAAATCAATTGATGCTGCCGTGTTGAGTTTGACTGGCATTAGCGGCATGTGGTGACTTCCGCGCGTATTGCCTGCTACGTAGTGAGGATTGTTAAAGACGCTTCCAAGTTCTTCCGTGGCAGGAAAATTCTTTTGTGTTCTGACAACTGCGATTGGATCATCCTTTCCGACATAAGTTCCAGCAATGTTGTGTAGTCTGTCTGTAGACGCTGCAAGAATTGGCTCGCCTGATTTTGTATATACTGAAGACACAACGTATCTTCCAGGATACATCAGGGCTGCTTCCAGTGTCGGCTTGTCTTGCCACAACTCTAGTTCAGCAATTTCTCCTGCCTCGACATCCATTATGTTGAACTTTACTCCTGATGCAAGAGATTTGTTTACTATTAGACCTGTATTGCTCAGTGCGTCAACAAATAATCGATAAAACGGATAATTGAAAGCTCCCGGTTCTGTTTTGTCTGCTGCCAAAACTGTAAATGCTTCGTTTGGTCTCTCCTCAAACTCCATCTCTGCGACTCCAGGGCCCATTCCTTTCACATTTCCAGAAAATGAGTCCTTTAGCAGATCTTGACCTGCGCCGTACAATCCCTCGTTTTTTGCAACCTCGGTTCCAGCCTCAAACGCTTTCCATGCAAGTCCGTGGATCTCAGCATTGTCAACACCTTTTGTGTGGGACATTATGATGTGGACATCGTCACCGGAATAACCGATATAGTAATCAAGCAAGAGATTGCCTGCGCCCTTCACCGTTTTTCTTACTGCCTCAATCAGACCGTCACTTGGTCTTGTATGGCCGCCGATTCCTCCAACATCGGCCTTTATTGCAGAAACAGTGACTTTCATTATTTTTCTCATATTGTTTACTTTGATTTATAGTATGTTGAAAATGTTCCAAAGTTTTTTCTGATCAAAAAAAATTCAATAATTGAGAAAAAGTATTGAAAAAATCGCAACGGTAATAAACCCCTCTCAGCAGCACATCACTATGGCAACAAAACCACACTTGAACTTGATCGTAACTGGACACATTGATAACGGTAAATCAA
>SCVO01000030.1 GCA_004322465.1 Candidatus Nitrosotenuis sp. | reverse complement strand
GTGACTTTCTTTTTTGTATTTTTTTGAAGAGTTGTTAGTGGTTTCTTCACGCTTGTTTGTGACAATGGTTGTTCTCTTGTTGATGCTAGCTTGATAACCGGAATAAAAGCCTTGCCTATTCTATAATATCAATATTAGATTTGTTTATTTTTCCACTTTTTGAGAATTAATTATACATGATTTCAACTGGACTGGAAAAATTAGACGAGTTGCTGGGAGATGGAATAAAAAATGGAATAATTACCGATATCTTTGGCGCAAGTAGTACTGGAAAAACCCAACTGGTCTTACAAATAGCAGTCAACTGTCTTTCGCAGGGTGGAACCATATTGTATCAGGATACAACAGGAAATTTTAGACCTGAACGACTCTTGGACATGCTAAAACCAAAGGAACTCGATGTGGCACTTCTTGACAAAATAACAGTTGGGAGAATAACTAACACACAAGAGCAATTCAGCGCAATATCAAAAATTGAACAATCTGACTTTTCACTAGTCATAATTGATAACATAACTGACCTATTTTCATTTGAATATTCAAAGGAAGAACAAATCTTAGAAAAAAATAAACAATTCACAAAATACATGAAACAACTGGCCAGTGTCGTGTTTGAGAAAAAAATTCCAGTAGTTGCAGTAAACATGATTAGGAAAATCAATGACACCGAGCAAGAAAATCTTGATTCTGTCATGAGTCTTTTTACCCATATCAAAATCAAACTTTCAAAAAAACCAACCAACTACATGGGCGAAGTGTTTCCCCATTCTGGAGAAAACCAGTTTCATTATAAAATTGAAAAAAATGGATTGATGAGCTCAACTTAACCTATTTAACTATGAGAATTACCTAACTCACTATGGCAGGCATCTTTGATTCTATTCCAATCATAACTGTGGTTTTGTTTGCAATTGGAGTTATTGGAATATTTGCATATGAACGAGCTAAATCAAGAAAAAACACAGAACAAACAGCTTGATTCTATACTAACTAAATTTAGTTCCCTGGGATTTACGCAACTCACTGAAATCCAAAAAAAAGCAATCCCGCTAATCATTCAAAAAAAAGACTCGCTAATAATTGCGCCAACAGGCTCAGGAAAAACGGAATGCTCGGTAATTCCAATTTTTTCATTTATCGGCACCTCAAAATCAACTGGTAAAATAAAAGCGCTGTACGTAACCCCGCTAAGGGCGCTAAACCGAGACGTCTTTAAGAGAATAATTCGGTATGCAGAATCTGAAAACCTTACAATAGAAATTCGGCACGGGGACACATCACAAGCAACTAGGAAAAAAATCTCTATCACGCCTCCTGACGTCTTGATCACAACACCTGAGACACTTGTAATCCTACTAACCCAGCAAAAAATGCTAGATGCACTATCTGAGCTGGACTGGATCATAATAGACGAAATCCACGACTTGCTGTCAAATGAACGAGGTTCACAGTTATCGCTTAGCCTTGAAAGATTGCAGATTAACTCAAAGCACAACATGACAAGAATAGGCCTTTCTGCAACTGTAGGCAATACCACCGATGCCGCAAAGTTCCTGGTGGGAACAAAAAGGAAATATGAAATAATCAAGGACGACACAATAAGAAAATACGATGTTGAAATCCAACACGTAGATGGAACAATTAGTGATGTTGCAGACTTTATAGTTGATTATCTGGTCAGGCTGAATCTAAACTCGCCAGTGCTTCTTTTTACCAATACTAGAGGCGAGGCAGAATTTTTGGCATCCATACTGAGGGAAAAATCCCCAATAAGCGTGGAGCTTCATCATGGATCATTATCGCAACAGGTGCGTGAGGAAACCGAGGAGAATCTCAAAGGAGGCAGATCCCGACTCGTGGTGTGTACATCATCACTTGAGCTTGGATTGGATATAGGCTCAGTGGAACTAGTCATGCATTACGGTTCTCCAAGGCAGGTCTCAAAATTTATGCAAAGAATAGGAAGAAGCAAACACAACAGGGAATCGTCCGCAAAAGGAATAATCATAACCAACAATGTAGATGATGAGCTGGAAACAAAGGCAATCTTGGAGCGAATCCAGGAAGGCTCTATTGAAGATCAACTGATCCATGATGGCTCACTTGACGTGCTGGCACACCATTTAGTCGGTCTTTCAATGCAATTGGGCTCAATTACCGTCGAAAATGCATTCAACATATTTACACAATCATATCTTTTCCGAAACCTGACAATTGACGATCTAATCGGTGTGCTGGAACTTCTTGATTCAAATTATTTAGTGACGTTTGATAAGGAAAAAATGATCTTTAGAAAAACTGGGCGATGCTTTAGATATTATTTTGAGAACCTTTCTACCATTCCTGACATACTGAAATTCAAAGTGTTTGACACAATCTCTAAAAAATTGATTGGAAGCTTGGATCAAAGGTTTGTTGGAGATTTTGGTGAAGCAGGAAACATCTTTGTCCTGCGCGGAACGCAGTGGAGAATTATCAATGTTGACGAATCTGGATTAAAAGTAAATGTCGAACCGATCCGTTCTGGTGGCATAACTGTACCATATTGGGAAGGAGAAAACATACCTGTAGATTATAGGACTGCCTCTAAGGTGGGGCAATTTCGCACAAGGGTCAAGTCTGGTTTGATAAAACTTCCAGACAACGTGATTACAAACCTCGATTTACCAATAATTCCAGATGAAAAAACCATAGTGATCGAGTCAGTAAAAAGCCAAGGCTCAATAGTCATGCATTCTTGTTTTGGCACAAAAATCAACGCTACCATATCGACACTTCTTTCTTCAATGCTGTCATCCAAAACCGGATTTCAAGTAGAGTCAAGGTCTGACGCATATAGAATAGTCCTGTCATCAAAGGGCAGAATACAAGAAAACCAAATACGTGAGACACTAAGCGACACCTACGTTCTCCATGAAATTGTTACGGCATCCCTGAATGGAACGCATAATGTCAATTGGAGAACATGGAATGTTGCAAAAAAATTTGGCATTGTGGGACGCGGCGCAATATATGACAAAAAGTCTGCGCGATTTCTCTTTGACAGGTATTCAAAAACCGCACTAGTCAAAGAGGCACTGCGCGAACTTTTCCATGACAAATACGATTTGGATGGATCTAAGAAAGTTTTAGAAAAAATTCAAAACAGCACAATTGCCATAGAATGGTTTGAAGCAAACAGCTTCTCCAAACTTGCTACTCCGATACTGGATCATACCACAAAATATTATTCGTCGCCAGCAAGTATTGACAAGGGGTTACTTGATCTGGTGAAGAACCGCTTACTCAAGACCCGACACAGACTGATCTGCGCAAGATGTGGCAAGTGGGAAAAGGTGATAGAAACAACCGACATTGAAAAAATACCGTCATGTCCATATTGCAAGGGTAGGCAAATCACAACCACATTTTACTCTGATTATGATCTTGGGAAAATTATACAAAAAAAATTTGCAGGCAAAAAAATCTCATCTGAGGAGAACCACAGATTCGAGCGAGCCTGGAAGGCAGCATCACTTCTTGCAAATTTTGGCAAAACCGCGCTTATCGTCCTATCTGGATACGGAGTTGGCGCAGATACCGCATCAAGAATACTACGAAACATGGTAGATGAAGAGTACCTGTACAGGCAGATATACGAAGCCGAAAGACAGTATGTGATGACTAGGGGCTTTTGGGACTAGTTTTTCTTCTTAATTGATGAGAATGGGGTAACAAACAGCTCTGTTCTTCCCTCCAGTCCCTGCTTTGCGGTAACGCCTGTAACTGAGATTATCTCGCCAATGGAACATTCGTCTAGTAGTCTTGCCTGATTTCTCCATCCCTTTATCCAAATTTGGCCCGTGTCGTCCTCGATGAACATTTCAGAAAGTGAAATTGATTCGCCTGCTTTTGTTTGCACGTTGCGCCTTTCTGGGGCTTTGAGAATGATTGCTTCTATGCAATAATAGTTATTGTCAGGTTTTATGTCTACGATTTTTGTCCTGAGATCTGATAACTGGGGAATGTTTTCTCCCTCAATTTTTCGTACAAATGAATCTGAATCAATTGTAATGTTGTTGCCGTATACTTTGGAAGGCATGCACTCAAGCATATCGCCCTGACTGAATGAACTCGTAACGTTTGCAGTATCAACAATATGGAAGAGCTGTTTTTCCTTGTCGACTCCAAGAATCATAGTATTTCCGTTTTCGCTTTTTGAAGTTGATAGTATTCTAAATGCAATGGGCTGCACCTTTATGTCAGCTATCTCTAATATGGTTGACTCATTCCCATGAATTTCTAATTCCTGCTGATTTATCTTTGCCTTTACTCCCAAAAGTCTAGCTTTAGTCTGAGGCGGTATGACCTTTGGAATTTCCGATTCATTTTTGTTCCACAGTACAACTCTCATTGAACGGCCATCCTTTCCCTGCAATCTGAACCGCAGCGAATTGCCCTGTTGGCCGCGGACGTTAGTAAACTCTGAATAGTTAATGCTGCCGTCAATTATTCCTGAAACTATGAGATTCTTTTCTCCTTCCTTTACATCGCTAACGTCCTTTGTCAGAGAATCTAGAGACGGAATGGTGCTTTCTGTGTCCGCAATTTCTATGGTGGAGCCTGAGCCAATATTGATGGTTGGCTCCCCATTTAGGTCAGACTTTACATATGCCTTGATTATTTTTATGAGATTTCCCGGCTTTAGGTTTACAATGTCAGGCAGATTTGCCTTTTCATCCCACATCTTTACTGTGACTGCCGACTCGTTATCGTAAACAGTCATGTTTCTGAGCATGAACTGTGAGCCGTCTTTTCTTGAAAACTGTTTTGCAGGCGATACGTTTAGCACCCTTGTTTGTAGGGTTACCTCTTTTGCGCCTGCGTACAGATCCTTTATGCTAATTTCGCTTTTTACTGGCTCTGATATTGCTACGCCAAGGTCTGAGGCAACCAAAAACAATGCGCCCTGATCAGTAAGATAGCCTGCACCGATCTTTTCCTTTTTCCGTGCGATCAGGTTCTCAATATCCGATCTTGATAATTCGGGCTTTTGTTCAAGAAGCTTAGTCAGCAATAAATCAAATTCAGCCAAGTCAATTTCTGATAGGAAAATCTCTTAATAAAAATTTCATTAATCTAAATTAGAGAGCGATCTAAAAAATTCGTGTCTGCCATAACTGCAAGATCGCTTTCCAAGTCATACGGAGCCATCACTGCAGTGGACGGAATAGATCTGGATGTGCGATCAGGTCACATCTTCGGCTTTCTTGGTCCAAATGGCGCAGGCAAGTCAACTACAATAAAAATACTAACTACGCTAATTCCGCCAACATCTGGAACCATTGACGTATTGGGTATCAACGCGATAAGGCAACCATTAGAGGTTCGAAAAAGAATAGGCGTTGTCCTACAACAGCCAAGCTATGAGCCAAATTTATCGGTGGAAAAATCACTTGAAAAATATGGAATGATGTGGGATATTGACCGAAAAACTAGAAAGGAAAGGTCTGAGGAACTAATTGACGTTTTTGACCTAAACGAAATTCGAAAAAGAAAGAACGAAGATCTATCGATAGGTCAAAGGCGGCGAGTCCAAGTTGCACGAGAATTCATGCATGAAATGGATCTGCTGTTTCTTGATGAACCTACAGTTGGCCTAGATCCAACCGCAAGGAGAAATCTACTCGACTATTTGAAAAACAAGGTAAAAACCGGCCTTACTATTTTTTATACAACGCATGTTTTGACTGAGGCAGAATACCTTTGTGATGAAATAGCGATAATAAACAAGGGAAAGATTCTAGCGGTTGACTCGCCTAATAATCTAAAAAATACGTTTGGGCAAGAAAAAACCATCACAATTCACCTCTCAGAAAGGCATGAAAAGCTATCAGAACTCTTGTCTGGAGTAGCCGACTGCATAATTGATTTTAACACAGGCACAAACATTACCATCCAGTCTGGCAAATCCGAAGTTGTCTTGTCACAAATCCTTCAAATTCTAATTGAGAATAACATTTCTGTGGAAGACCTCTCA
>SCVO01000029.1 GCA_004322465.1 Candidatus Nitrosotenuis sp. | reverse complement strand
CCGCAGGAATTTCCGAAGAAACTCGTATGTTCCCACCATTTGACTTGTGATAAAGTTTGCGAATCGTGTTTGTTCTTTTTAGACGACGTCCAAATCATATCATAGAAAAAATATTAGAAAGCCAATGGCTGAAAAGCACCTAAACCGCATTTCGGAAGAAGAGCGTGCTGCGCGCGAGAGTAAAGACGACGAGTGGTCGCACATCACAGGGGTAGGATCAAAAATCGAGGTAATCGATCCATTAGCGGTAACTGACAGATCAATCATTTTTGGAAAGGACGTCGCCCCATCAACAAAGGAGAACGCGGTAAAAGAAAAGACAGACGAGTTCAAAGACCAGATGGGCAACACAACCCAGTACCTAAAATTCATCAACGCCCACCTTGCGGCAAAAAAGGAAAAACTGGACAAGATAAAAGAGCAGGAAAAAAAGTTCAAGGAGGAAATAGAATCTCTCCAGGGAAACACTGTCAAGCCAAGAGCGGATCTTGACAAAATAAACTACAAATACATAACAGAAGACGACACGCGATCCCTAGTCATCCACATGGAGTCGGAGCTTCAGCAGATAAAGGAAAAGCTCACGCACCAGGAGTCACAGATAGAAAAGACAAGGACTGAGATTAAGCAGAAAGAGGATCAGCTAAAACACCTTCATGAGGAAATTGCCGAAAAGAACAAGAAAAAGTTATCCGCTCCAGAGGATCCATTATCAGTTATACGGGAAGAGCTGGCAAAGCTTGGAATCAGCGGGGATTCCGGAAAGCTGGCGGGCGCGCTAAACGCACTGTCTGGAATTGTAAACAAGAACCAGCCGCAGTCCCAGATTGCCTAAACCAGAATCGCAATTTTTTTAGGAACGTTTTTTTGTAGTGCAAATTTTTCGTAAAACGTGAGCAGATACTGGGTCCTGATGCTTTGTGCCGCGATGCTTCTAGTTTTGCCAAGCGCCGGCGCGGAAGTCCAGATCATCACCAGCAAAAAGACTTACAATTACGGCGACCACCTTGGCATTTCCATTACTGTGTCATCGGTGACGGGCGGAGACGCAACGATTCACATCATAAACGAGGACGGCACAAAAAGCAGCGCAATACCAGTCCAGATAAGGGACGCGGTCACTACCATCACGTCCCCAAATCCGTTTGACAAAGAAATTTTCAAGGAGGGAAAATACCAAATCGAAGTAGAGTATGCAGGGCAAAAAGGCTCGGTGGGGTTTGAGATTGTCGATGCTGGAAACACGGTGCTGCCGTTTGCAAGCAACGTGGTTGTTCCCCAGTGGGCAAGCAGCGCCATATCGGACTATGTTTTCCTAAAGTTCCTTGCAGACAACGGCGTGGTGAACTTTCAGGGTCACGCGCTAAAGGAATCAACCAAGATTCCGTCGTGGTACAAGACAAACGGCTTTTGGTGGGCCGATAAGAAAATTTCCGACTCGGAATTTGTGGGCGGCTTGCAGTACCTTTTGGATAGAAATATTATTTCCTAGTTTTTGCTTCTGCCTGCCTTTCCAATTGCCCAGAGAATCATCATTATGACAAAGGCAATTACAAATGCAGCCACTATTGGTGCAATCAGTTCAAACGCAAGTCCCCTGCTTTCTGCAGGAGCTTGAGGTGCGGGAGATTCGTCAAGCACACATGCATCGTCCTTTAGAATGGTTCCAGGACCGCAGGTTTGATCCAGCACGCATGCGCCGTCCTTTAGAATGGTTCCAGGGCCGCATGTCATGTCTGATGGCGCCTCTGCTGGGGGCGTGGTTTCCTCAGGTGTCTCCGCAGGGGGAGTCGTCTGCTCCACAACACATTGCCCGTCCTTTAGAACGGTTCCAGCGCCACACGTTGTTTCTGCAGGCGTTTCCGCCGGTGGCGTGGTTTCCACAGGTGTCTCCACAGGAGGAGTTGTCTCTTGTGGTTGTTCGGCAGGCGGTCCTGATCCAAAGCTTGAGCCAATAATGTCGAGCGAGAGAGTATCAGAAGGAATTTCTATTGTCAGAGTTCTTGATACGGTGTTATTCGACTCTGTAGTTACAGCTTGAGTTCCACCATCAAGCAGTACTATAAAATCAGCATCTTCGCCATTTTCCTTTGAATCAAAGAAACTTCTATCAAATGTAATTACAAGAGTTCCAGACACATCAGTCAGATTAACAGTTACAATAAGGCTCGAGTGATCCACATCAGCATCAATTCCGGTTACGTCAAGTCCGGTGACATCATAGTTTACGTCAAATGTGGAACCATTTACCGTAACTTGAGATGTGCCTGGTGTCGCAAACGCAAGGTTTGGCAACAAAAGACTAGAGACCAATAATGACAGGATTATGTATGACTTCAATCTAATCCACACCACGCAAAATCTGTATTTTATGCTTGCTTTTCGCCATAGTTATCTTGCCAGTAAACACGCCCAAGTCAATATTGGATTTGCAGAATTTTTGATAAATTATTGGATAATTTTATTGTGATTGATTAGTCAATAATATCACCGGTGTGACATGTTTTCTTGGCAACAACTATACAAAATTAGACACCGATGACTAAGAGCGGCAAAGGAAAAAGAATCCCGTGGACATTGCAGTCGACTATATGAAAAAAATTTGGGAAAACCCGTTTTTCCCAGTGCCAGTAGACGAGTACGCAAAACTCTACGACTTTTCCATAACTCGTAATGGAGCAGTCTACCTTGACAGATTGAGGGAGGAGTTTTTGTCAGGCGAGATGCCGGAGGACAAGTGCCTGCACCTCGTACTTTTGAGCTTGGCAGACGCGGTGTCAAAGAAAAGCATTGAGGAGTACCACAGCTGGCAGGAGATGCTGCACGCATTTGAGGGCAAGGTAGACCTCGACAAGCCTGGAATCAAGGAGGTACTTTTGCAGATGGGCTGCATCGAGGAAAACAAGGACTACAATCCAAAACTGTACAAGTCGCACCTGCTGTGGAAGAACAAGACAGTTGACGAAATAGAATCTCTTGAAAAACAGCACTAAGTCAAACGTTGTAAGGGCGGATTGTTTTGAAATCAGATGACGCCGCGCAGTATCTGGATTACTTTTTCCGCAATGACTGTTGCAGCAAGCGACTGGGCCTCCTTTGTCTGTGCCCCTATGTGAGGCGTGGCAATAAAGTTCGGCAGGCTCACAAGCTTGTTTCCAATTGCCGGCTCTTTTTCAAACACGTCTAGTGCAGCACCTCCGAGGTTTCCTGCCTTTAGCGCCTCATACAGGGCATTTTCGTCCACGGTTCCGCCCCGGGATGTGTTGATGATTCTGGCGGTTTTTTTCATGGTGCTGATTCTCTGCGCATTGATGAGATTTTTTGTGCTGTCCAATAACGGAACGTGCAGCGAGACATAGTCTGCGCTTTGCAGCAGGGTGTCAAGGTCCGTCTTCATCAGCCCTACCTCCTTTGCAAACTCCGCGTCAATTGGAACTACGTCAAACCCAATTACATTCATGTTAAGCGCCCTGGCTAGTCTTGCGAGTCTTTTCCCAATGTTTCCAAGTCCGACTATTCCGAGGTACTTTCCCGCAAGCTCAGTTCCCATCAGTTCTTTTTTTATCCACTTGTCGTTTCGCAGCTCCCTGTCAGCCCTCGGGATGTCGCGCGCCATCGCAAGCATCAGGCCGATCACCAGCTCCGCCACTGCGTTCATTGCGCCCTCCACTGCGTTTATCACCCGGATGTTTTTTGCCTTGGCAGCTTCCGTGTCAATGTTGTCAAGGCCTACTCCGACGCGCGCCATGATTTTGCACTTGGCTGCCTTTTCCACCAAATCCTTTGTGATGGTTGTCCTGCTTCTGACTATTATTATCTCATAGTCGCCGATTTTTTTTGCCAGGTCTTCTGGCGTTATCTGCGGCTCGTACGTTACGTTCAGTCCGTTTTTTTGCAAGGTGTTATTGAGAGTGGCATCAACCTGATCACAAATCAAAACTTTTTCGCTAAAACTCATGCAGTTTGGCTTTTTTAAAACAGAATATAATCATTGTGAGGAATAATAAAAATAAGAAAATGGGGAATTTAAATTCCTAGTTCTGTTGCTATTTCAGCAGCACGTTCATCAGTGTACAAGCCGTGTAGGTTTACCTTTGGATGTGCAATGCTGTTTTTGCCCATTGGTGGGATTGCATCGCTTGGGTTGCCTAAGAGTTCAGCATATGACTGTGCGCTTGTGCCCAATTGTTGGTTTAGACCAAATGGATCACCTGCAACTATCACTGATGCTGCACCTGTGAAGAGTGCGGCATAGTCATGGTTCACTGCGACATATACTCCTGGTTCGTCAAAGACCACATCGGCAATCATGCCCTGTGAGCCGCCAACTAACCAAGTCTCTGTGCCACTTGCTTGTATTTGATTTCCTTGATAAACACGGTCGATGATTTCACCTACAATGTGGAAGAAGACTGGCTCGTTTCCTTGGTTTTCAACAAAGAATCTTGCGTGCTGTCCTGCCTCTACAAATAGTAACTGTGATTGGTATTGTTTC
>SCVO01000001.1 GCA_004322465.1 Candidatus Nitrosotenuis sp. | reverse complement strand
AGAAGCTTCGAACGGGATCCGAACCCGCGACCTTTACCTTACCAAGGTAACGCTCTACCAGGCTGAGCTATCGAAGCATAATTTTGTGCTCAATAAGTTCCTATAATATGGTTTATGTTGCGCTATCAAACGCCGCATGCTCCAACCGTTGCGGCGCAAGTGCATTGCAGTCCTGACTTTTTTATACAAAGAAACACATTACGATCCCATGTCAAATGTCGAGGCAAGCTTCGATGAATACAAGGCCAATCTTGCACACATGCTGTACGACAAGGTGGACGCGGACCTTGCAATGAAAATAATGTACCTTGAGCGAAAGCTGCCAGACGCCGAACCAAAAGCCGAGCTCGACATCAAGGTGAGAAGTGACGCAGTTGCGCAAAATCTCAAAGACTGGTTTGGCGACAAGCTCGGATACCAGGTGTCATGCCACAAGAACCACATCACAGCTACTGGCCGCATAAGCATTGAAAGGCTGGCAAAATTTGCCTCGAACTCTGACATCGAGTGGATATCTGGCAGCGCAACACCTGCGTCATACTGAAACACTAACCGTTAAATTTCACTCAAAATCATTCTATATTGCAGGAGTAGCCGAGCCTGGCCAAAGTAAGCAAATATTGCTTTTGGATGCGCGGGACTTAAGATCAAATAATGGGTGATCCCGTCTCTTAGGGGTTCGTGGGTTCAAATCCCACCTCCTGCAGGTTCTATTACCTTGTCAATTGGTAAGGTAACTGAACCGCATCGACTTTGAGGATATTCTTTTTTGATTCCTCCACCATCGCTTCACCTGCGATCCCGACTGGCACGACCCTGGTGCCTCTAGCAAGAATATTTCTTGCGGCGTTGATGTCACGATCAACTACTATATTGCAGTGGGGACAAGACAACATTCGATGCTCTTCGGGTACCATTTTTGACCCACATGCCGCACACTTTGAGCTTGTTCCTGATGCTTTTACATATTTTACCGGCAAACCGAGCCATCTCGCCTTGTACTCGATTTGTCTTTGTAACTCATAAAACGACCACGAATTCATTCTTGCCCTGAATTTACTTCCTTGACCATTTCCTCTTCGATATAATTTTCTTATTCCTTTAATGTCCTCAAGTATTATTCCCATGTTCTGATCTACGATTTGCTTGGATGTGCAGTGTAAAATATGGTGAACTCGGTTTCTCTCCTTTTTGCCATATTTTGCAAAAATTCTTTCTCTAATCCTAACATCATTTCGTTTGAATTTTGATTTTAATTGTCTGTATGTCTGTTTAATCTGATTTGCTTTTTGTAAGTCGTAGATCGTGAACTTATCCTGTGTATCATATGTGGTCGCATTGTCAAGGTTTCTGTCTATAGCTACAAAACTAACAGGATTTTGCCCTGTAATTTGCTTCGAGTATGATATTATGAGTTTGTCTTCTGTGATAGTAATCGAACCAATCTTGGCGCACCGTATCTGCTCTAGAACATAATGATTCAGTTTTATTCTACAATGCTGTCTTGGTCTGATTGGTATTCTGATCTGTCCGTCTGATATCTTGTAGGCTCCGCCCTCAAGAATTAGGTGGTTTTTCGAAATATGTGGAATTTTTATTTGAGGGTTTTTCCTTTTCATTTTTCTATAAAACTTTAACTTTGACGCAGCACATCTTAGCGCTCCATAAATATATTGAGAATAAAATTCTGAACGAAGTCTGTAATACAACTCATAATGAAGTCCAAACTGCGAAGTGATGTTTTTCTCTATTCCTGTCCTTATTGCTTCGTTTGCAATAGATCTGAAATAATCAAAAACTGGCTGTAACTCGGTTTTTCTGTTATGGTGCTGCCAAACACATTTTGTAACGCGAGATAGGGGCATAATGTCACCAATCAGGCGCTGAAACGACTATTGTGGAAAGCACTTGGATTTAAAATCAAGAATTGTATGGTGACGACACCGTTCTATTTTTTTTATTTTACGTGCTTGATTCCCTTGGAGTTTAGAATTTCGTAAACGTCTGGAAGCGAAAACACAAAACCGACATGGACGCAGTCCTTTTCCTCGCAGAGCTGGCAGAAGAGTTCTCCCTTTTGGACAGCAACCTCTGCGATTCTGTTTTTGATGTTGTCCTTTAGTACAACTCTGTCGTCGTCAATTGCAATTTTTTCCAGCTTTGGAGCATACCTTGCAAAGGTCTTGTCCTTTAGCATCGTCTGCTCCAGCATGTATGTTACATAGCCTGAAAAGCTGTTGATGCCCTTCATGGTAAGGTCAGGCTTGTTCTTTTCAAATACGTCAAAGAACTTGTCGTACACTTCTTCCGAAACTGTGATTGATTTGAAACCTGCTTTTGGCATTTTACTTACCTGTTACCGTACCTTAAGGTAATATACTATTTAATGTTTGTTGCGTACTGGCTCAGACTCTCCTTACGTTGTAACTTCCGCTTGACGTGATGCGGCACACCAGGCTGCCGTCCTCATTTCGCGCGACATTTTCCCAGTGCAGGGGGCGAAGGTTCGATATGTCGTCCGTTCCGCCGTCCGATGCCTGTGTGATGTGGTCAATCTCCCACCCGTATTCGGCGTCTCTCTTTCCGTAATCGCCCCTGAAGATCCATGCGCCGCACTCGTCCTTTCTCCACAACATCTGATCGTTGCTGCTCGGGTATCCTTTGGACCAGACCTGCCAGACGATTTCTTCGGAAAACGTCATTTTAATTTTTTAAAAAAACTACGTAATAAATTCTCTAGAACATTGTTCTGTGCCACAAAATATTTTTTAGACGTCGCGCTTTTTTCTTGCCTGTTTTTTCCATGTCATGGTATGATCAAACGGTTCCGCACTCATCTGGGATCGGACATGCCCATCATCCGATTCACCTTGCTTGCCGCGTTGAGGAATTTTAGGCCCTTTTCGGTAGTCCTGTAGAGTTTTGACCCCGTGTCGTATTTTAGCAGGCCGTTTCCGTGCAGAAACTCCAAGTATTCGATGGTCTGGGCATATGAAAGGTACGCGCCGTACATTATCTTCGTCCTTGAGATTCCAGTCCTTGCGGACTCTAGTACCGTGTTGACAATGTCCATCCTGCTGCGGTATTTCACTCCGTATTACGGATGATTTAGTATAAAGAGGAATATGCAAAAATGTTCGATATTTTGTTCTATTGGATTCTGAAAAAAATCATGCGAATAAAAAACAGATTAAATAATTCAGAATTGTACTCAAGGCATCCAAATGACCCGAGGGTACCAGCTGGAGGAAATCCAGAAAAAACTAATAGACGTGCTGACTGACTCCAAGACCGGGCTTTCCGGGGTGGAGATTTCCGAAAGACTCGGCGTGAACCGGGCAACGATGGCAAAGTACCTAAACGTGTTTGCAGCAGAGGGCCTGATAAAACAAAAAAACGCGGGCAACATCAATTTGTGGTTCATCGAGTCCGGAACGGAGCAGCTGCATTTTCCTGACGACTATTTCCACGTAAAAGAAAAGCTCATCGAGCACATGACGTCCGGCACGCAAAGCCAGGTGTACCACTTGATTCGAAACTGCCAGCATTCAGGTGCCACCGCATCCAAGCTGGTCACCGAGGTGATCATTCCGGCAATCGAGCACATAGACGACCTGTACCTAAAGGCAAAGATTGGCAAGTCAGAGTCCAAGCTGTTCCATGGGATGATATCAAACGCAATCCAGATTCTGGGGCTTGCTCCGCGCGAGTCCAACCAGAAGAAAAACGTAATCGTCCTGTCTGCGGACCGGAGCGGCGCACCCTATGCCAAGGCCGCGTCGTGCGCGTTTGGCTCGACTGGATGGCAGGTCTGGGAGCTTGGCGACATGTCGGACGCAATAGACGTGATGTATGATCTGGACCTGCAAAAGTTCCTGACCAGAATATGGAAGCAAAAGCAGGGAATCATGATCATCCTGGTGGTGTCGGGAACCGAGGAGGGAATCAAGTTTTTCTCGGAGGCCGTCAATTCCGTCAAGCCAAAGTTCGGCAAGAACATGCACCTTGCAATCCTTTCCAAAATAAAAAAGCCGGGCGCAAAGGCCGAGTTCATAACGGATGATTTTGAGAACGCAATAAACTGGGCAGAATCCGTGTCGCAGAGCGCACTTGGTTAAATGGGCCGAGAGAGATTCGAACTCTCGACCTTTCGATGTCTGAAAGGTAATTTTATCAGTCGAACGCTCCAGCCAAGCTGAGCTACCGGCCCTGAAAAATCCTCAAA